>JADFXG010000033.1 GCA_015233895.1 Nitrospirota bacterium
TCTTCAGTGACACCGTCTTTATCAAATACACAGTCTTCTTCAGTGACACCGTCTTTATCAAATACACAGTCTTCTTCAGTGACACCGTCTTTATCAAATACACAGTCTTCTTCAGTGACACCGTCTTTATCAAATACACAGTCTTCTTCAGTGACACCGTCTTTATCAAATACACAGTCTTCTTCAGTGACACCGTCTTCTTCAGTGACACCGTCTTCTTCGGTCATTCCGTCTTCCTTTTCTGTCATTCCTGCGGAGGCAGGAATCCACTCCCTTAAAGTCAACTTTTCCGATAAACTCGCCGGTGATTATTACGACGATTTAGTGAAGAATTCAGGCGGCGGTTTAACTGAATATGAAGAGGCATTCTATCACTACCACAAAGCAGGAGTAAAAGATAAGATTAATGAAATCGGAGCAAGACTATCTAACTATTATTATAACAGCTCATTATATGCAACAGCCTTCTATTATTGTAAAGCCGTTTACAAATTGCTCGGGTTGGAGTCGGATTTAAATGTTTTAATACCAAGTAGCGCTCAAAAAAGTATAACAATCCATCCTCCCCATCCCCTTCCTCTAAAGTAGGGGCAGCCCCCCGTGGCTGCCCTGAAGTCACAATAAAGGGCAGGCACAGGGGCCTGCCCCTACAACTTCTATGACTGCTACTTGGTATAACTCATATGGGTTTAATTCTTAAAATGTATGGCGATCTTGACGGGGCATTAAAGATTTATTTAGAGGTTGAAAAAATAGTGAGAGCTAAAGGCGATAAGACGAATGAAGGGATTACTTTAAATTGTATCAGCCAGATATATCATGACAAAGGCGATTATGACAGCGCGATTAAGTATCTCCTTGAGAGTTTAAAAATAGCGAGAGAGATTGGCGATACATACGGGGTTGCCGTTACTCTTTTTAACCTTGCGGTGTTATACATGAAAACCGGCAAACCTGTGGAATCGGCACAGTGCCTGAAAGAGGTGACAGAAATTAATAAGACGTTAAAGAGTTATGAAGTGTCACAGGCGTTGAAGAGGCAAGGGATAGAGGAGTAGGGTCGAATAATTATTCGCCCCTAATATAAAAGCAATAACGCATTGGAGCATCCCTGGAGAGAAATCCCCTAAGAAATCATAGTTCAGATAAAATTAACATGCTCAGGCGGATGTTGTAGTTCCCAGAGATATGCGTTAACGGAATCCATCCGGCAGTTTAACCGGCACTCGTTTATATCAAGTTCGTCTCTGATCATTTTAAGGACATCCTTTCGCCGCTGGCTCTCCCAAACCTCTTTGAATGTATTGTCAATAACGTTGCCGTAGTAAAATCTGTCGTCTTTGAGGTGCTCAAGGCAGCTCCACAGGCCGCCTGCAGAGTCAATGTAGGCCCAGAAGGGCAGTGCATTACAGTGGTTATAGCGTTTTACTCCCTCATCCCACTTTTTCATTGTGTTGATACGGACTATAACGCTGAAGTTTTCTGTGTTGTATCCTTTAAGCTCATTGGCAAGGTGCAGGTAATCGGCATATCGTATGTCTTTGTACTTTTCATGCGTGCTGTGCGGATGATGCGAGTACGGTTTTATTACGAGATAGTTCATGCCAATCTCTGAGGCAACTTGTGTGAGCGTTACAGCCTCGCTATGGTTTTCCGGCAGACAGAGCATCTGCATACCGAGTGTGCACTTGTAGTTATTGCGTTTTTTGATAATGGCGGCTTCTTTCATATTGGCGATAACCGTGTCAAAATCGCTCTCTTTAGTGCGGTGAATTTTAGCGTACGTTTCCTTTGTGCCTGCGGCAATGCTGACCTTTATCCACTCGGCGTGTTTTAAGGCAACAGCTGCAATATCCGGTGTGAAGAACACCCCGTTTGTGGTCATTGCAACATCAATGCCGGCGGTCTTTGTATGAGTTATAATCTGCGGCATATCCCTGTGCAGAAACGGCTCACCCTCGCCGGCATAATTTATGCTCTTAATGCCAAGTGAGGCCATCTCGGTCACTCTTTCCATGAGGACGGAGGCATTGATAAACTGCCGCTTATAGCCCATAAAGTCCAGACCGCAAAACGTACACCTGTGGTTACAGGTGCCTGAGGGGCTGATTTCCAGGTATATCGGATACACGTCGTCGCCGTTAAGCCAGCTGTTAACTCTGTCAACGTGGTAAATCAGCTTATGGCTGTCTATCCGGTACTTATCGGTCACAGACAGTATTGTAACACGCGGGAAGGGCGTTAATCCATAAAAAAGCTAAACAAGATCCATTTTGCAATCTCCCTCTTCGTAAACCTTGCTATTATACTATTATTATAGTATAATATGATTAACTACTCATAAACGAAACAGGATAGAAGATGGTAACGATTAAATGGAAGGATTGTCATTACGCTATGTAACAGTATTGATTTATTTACCGGAGTATTACAATTTGTCTGAGAGCGGAAAGAGAAAGAAAATTGAGAGAAAGAAATTCTCACAAACTGCTGAGGAAATTGCGCTGGATATATCCGGCGGCGGTACGTGGCATAAAGAATCTCCCCGCTGCTACAGACACAAGGATGGTGTTTGGTATGATGAGGAATACGGTTATAGCGTATGTAAAGGAAAAGTTATTGAAGCGATTTGAACAGATTGCAATTTGAGACCGTTGCAAAAATATTATAACACCAAAGTTGAGTTCAAAAATATAACAAAATGTTATAGAAAAAGGATGAGATTGCCACACCCCCTGCGGGGGTTCGCAATGACGGCGTGGGCTGTGCGTGGGCGTACCTATCCGTCATTACGAGGAGCGATAGCGACGTGGGCTGTGCGTGGGCGTACCTATCCGTCATTACGAGGAGCGATAGCGACGTGGGCTGTGCGTGGGCGTACCTATCCGTCATTACGAGGAGCGATAGCGACGTGGGCTGTGCGTGGGCGTACCTATCCGTCATTACGAGGAGCGATAGCGACGTGGGCTGTGCGTGGGCGTACCTATCCGTCATTACGAGGAGCGATAGCGACGTGGGCTGTGCGTGGGCGTACCTATCCGTCATTACGAGGAGCGATAGCGGCGTGGGCTGTGCGTGGGCGTACCTATCCGTCATTACGAGGAGCGATAGCGACGTGGTAATCTCATCATTATTATATTTTAGGCTGCTACTCGGTATTAATTGGGAAATACTTTTCCCACATTTTGGGAATTTTGCAACGGTCTCAATTTACGTGAAGTTTGTTCCACGTGTTGAACCGGTTGTTGTGCGGGTGGAGCTGTAACCAAAACATTTTAATTATTATCTAAATTTAGGAGGGAATAACAATGGTGACAAGGAAAAAGGATGAAAAAGCACCAAACGGGCGTATTACTTTGTTTGCAGCGATTAACGAAGACCAGTACGATGCGTTAAAATATCTCACTTATAAAAAGAAGAAATCTCTTGCTGAAATTACACGCGAGGCCATAGATGTATATCTAAGCACGGTGGAAAAAGAATCGGCCTAAAAGACTGAAAACGGAGGCAGCTGACCACTGGTCTATCCGGTATTTATCCATAGTTGCTGTCTTCAATCGAAAAGGTCTGAATGCGTGCCGCTACGCTCAAAAATTATACTCTGGCCGTCTATCTTGTAAATCAACAGCCAGTCAGGTTTTATGTGACATTCTCGCCGTCCGGCGTAATTACCTTTAAGCGGATGGTCTTCATACTTTGGATCAAGCGTTCCTCCGTTGCCAGGTTGCATCATGATTTCTGATAATTGTTTTAAATCGGCGCCGCGCTTTAGCATCTGCTTAATGTCTTTCTTAAACTGCCCGGTTCGAACAGGCTTGTACATTATTCGTGAATTACCAAGTCTTTCAACAAATCATCAATGCTCTCAAACCGGGTTAAGTCCTCTTCTCTGTCAGTCTTTTCGAAAGTCTCAAGTGTGGTTTTGTTTGGGCTCCAGCCATATTCAACGAGCATCTTGCCGTATTCATTTAACGCATAAGGCCGTCTACCGGAACTACTTGAACCACCTTTATACTCTAAGAAACCGGCTGAAAATAACGCATCGGCAACAGGCACATCACTTTGATAGCCCTCACGAAAACTTCTAAGGTACTCTAAATCTCCTGTGTAACACCTGTTGATTAAGGATGCCAGACGCATAGCTTCTTTGTAGCCAATATAACCTTTGATGTGTGCGGACATGATGCGGCCAATAATTTTTGGCTTAACAGTGTCTTCGCTTTTTTCTATTATAAGGAGGATGGTTTCTCCAAAATGCTCAAGCTCTCCATCGCTTTCAAGCCTCTCGGTAAACGCTGTGCGCTCTTGTTGTGTTGTGGAATCTAAGCCTGTTAAAAAATTCACAATTTTACGGACATAAATCTCATGTCCTATATCCTTTCCGGCTTTCCTGAGAGCACTAAGCATACCAAGCACAGGAATACCGTCCAATCCACCAGATTCTATTACCGCATTTACTTCAACAACGTCATCATTGCTGGCGATAAAATCCGTCAATTCTTTACTGCGCATTGATTCGGCAACCGATGAGGCTGCGCTTTTCTCTAAACTTAACGACATTCTTAATTCTACTATGTAATCTTACCTTTAGTAAAGTGCCCCCGCTGCAAAGTGATATATACCATTAGGGCCTTTATACACCTCAAGCGGTACACCAAACAGTGCCGAGACATTTTGGCTTGTTAAAACCTCCTCCTTTGGCCCTTGCATAAATATCCTGCCGCCCTTTATCATCACGATATTGTTAATAGACGGTAGCACCTCTTCAATGTGGTGAGTGATAATAATGATTGTGTGATGCAGGGATACACGAGCCATCAACTCGAAAAACCTCAACTGTGCCGCAACATCAAGACCGGTTGTGGGCTCATCAAGCATCAGCACCTCTGGCTCTGAGATGAGCGCACGCGCAATCAGACACTGGCGTGCCTCACCGCTTGACATGTCACAGAGGGCATGGTTACGCAGCGATTGAATTTCGAATTTTTCCATCAGCGCATCCGCTTTAGCTATCACCCCCACTGTCAGCTCATCCTCCGGCAGATACCCAACGGAGTCGAATAAACCGGTCAGTACGATTTCTATTCCCGGCATATGGGATGCCTGGAGTTTGTGTTTTTCGTCCAGATCGTTTGTGATAATCCCAATGTGCTTTTTAACGTCCCAGATGCTGTACCTGGTTTGGCCAAAGAGTTTGACCGATGGGCCCTTGCCGCTCCAGGCGGCATACGTGTCGCCCGACAGTAGTTTCATAAGCGTGGTTTTGCCTGCTCCGTTTGGGCCTATAATAGCGGTGTGTTGTCTGTGCGCAATTGACAGTGATATGTCATATAAAATCGGTTGTCCGGACCGGACAACCGAGGCTTGGGTTAATTCAAAAATCTCATCCACAGGCTCCGCCATCCATTATCGTATCCAGAATCAGGTGGCAGATATACTGATGAATGACCTCCACGATGCCATAGACATTTGAGGGGACATAAAAATTTATACCGCCCTTTTTTCGCAACGGATTATCCGGTTTAAACCCGGAAAGAGTAATCACAGGACAGGACTTTTTAACTGCCATATCAGCCCCATTTAGGATATTTTTAGAGTTGCCGGAGCTGCTGATTGCTATCAGGACATCCCCATTATCGGCAAACATTTCAATTGGTTTTTCAAACACAAACTCATAGCCGTAATCGTTTGCGATACAGGTCAGAAGGGAGGGGTCGTTAAAGGCAGTGGCTTTGATGCGGCCATTTTTCCAGAAATCTATCGCCATATGGCTTGCTATAGCGGCAGAGCCGCCATTACCGATAAACATCACCTTCCTCCGGCGTTCCTGCGGTTCTGTCTGTAACTGCCTGTGGCCGCTGACCACCACCTCACAGGTTTTTGCAATGCCAGATATGAAATCTAAAGACATGCCGGAGGCATCCGTTACTATAATAGCGTCAAGTGCCGCCTTAAAATCAGTGAAGCATTTCTGGGCTGTTTCAGCATATATCATTGAATGTATTGTAACACGAAAGGCAAGGGGAATAATAAACCGGGGGGACAGAATAAGAACTTTTTATCTGCAGATTGCGCAGATTTCCACAGATAGTATCTTATACCAATTCGAGACCGTTGCAAAATTCCCAAAATGGGGGAAAAGTATTTCCCAATTAATACCGAGTAGCAGCCTAAAATATAATAATGATGAGATTACCACGTCGCTATCGCTCCTCGTAATGACGGATAGGTACGCCCACGCACAGCCCACGCCGTCATTGCGAACCCCCGCAGGGGGTGTGGCAATCTCATCCTTTTTCTATAACATTTTGTTATATTTTTGAACTCAACTTTGGTGTTATAATATTTTTGCAACGGTCTCTATTCGCAGTCAGAAGTATAACAAGGCGGCAAGGAGAAAGCGACGCAGGCGTACTTTTACAGGGGATTCCCCTTCAGGGGAGACGTTGAGGAGCTTTTGACGCAGCCAACGAAGTTAGACGATTGAATGCGGATTGGTATTACAACAGAGCAATGTTTTCATTGCCTCTCTAATGCTTTAAGCACAACCTTAAGCTCTTTCCGTAAGTCTTTTCTTTCAGCATCAGAGAAATCGCCAACATTGCTCTCTACGGCTCTTAGCGCCTCAGTAAGTTTAGCGCACAGGCGGTGGTGTTCCGCTGCCTGCGGCGTGCCGTTAAATAGCTCTGCCGCCTCTTGTTTGGTTAGTTTAGAGGTCAGCGCTTTATCAAACACCACATCAAAGTCCGGATGTTCAACGTTTGAAGCCAGCGCATAACCCACAGAGAGACTAACGCGTTTCTCTCTCAGGGCGTCTTTAACCTTTTGCGGAAGTCTGAGCAAAGTCAGAAGCCGTTGCAGGGTTCTACCGGATTTACCCGATATTTTTACAATTGCGGACACTGTGTCTGCAAGTTCAGGGCTGAGTCTTTCTGGAGCTCTGCCGTGCGTTACCAGAGCGTTTATAACGTCATTAGCCGTAGAGTCGCCAACTTTGCTTATAAAGTAACGAAAATACCCCTCGGCCTCATCCAGAAAGTTCAGATCCTGCCGGATTATGTTTTCAATTAACTGTATCTCAATAATGTCTGAGTCAGTGAGATTATGCAGGATGCGTGCCGCAATGGTGGAGAGCCCCAGGGTTTTAGCCGCACGGAGCCGTCTTTCTCCGGCAATAAGGATGAACTTGCCGTCTCTTTCTGCCACAAGCACAGGCTGCAGCACCCCCTGTCTGCTGACAGAGTCCAGCAGTTGCCCAAAGTGCTTATCCTCACGCATTTCCTGCCTGACCTGAGGTCTTACTACGATATCAGAAACAGAGATGGCCACATCAGCGGCATTTGACATCACAGACATAAACCGCGACGATATGTACCCATCCGCCCCCTTTTTTAAAAGTTCTTTCGTAATCTTAGGCACTGTACAGTCATTATAGTTAATACGGGTGTTTTAATCAAGAATACCTCTGAGGAAATACAGCTGCATCCTCTCAGTGTACACTTTCAGTGTGCTCGCCTCCTTTTCTGTGTCTCATAATAAGAATCAGCGGCAGATTGAGGATTAACGCAAAAAAGGTTATCATTGACACCTTGTTAAAGGAAATCATTGAGGCCTGTCTCTGTAATTCCATATAAATAGAGGCATCCGCCGCATGTTTAGCAGCAGCCCCTGTAATACCTCTCGTACCGAAAAATGCAACAATTGAGTTAACCGCATTTTGATAATTAAGGTTAAAAGGGTTAAGCCGTCCGATAAGATCAAACTGTGTTGTCTGAGTGCTGCGGGCAAGTATGGTCATAGCCAGCGATATGCCTATGCTGCCTCCGGTGTTTCTTATGAGATTGAACATCCCTGAGGCATTTGACATGCGTTCCCGCTCGATGTGAGACATGGTGAGAGTCATAAGCGGGATAAAGAAACATCCGGCCCCTATGCCAAGAATCGCTCTGGGAATCAATACCGCCATAAAGTCGGCGGACAAGTTAAGCTCTGAAAATAAGAAGGCTGCTGTGCTTGTCAGACACACTCCCACAGCCAGCACATACTTTGGGTTTATCTTTTGCACCAGCACCCCGACAATGGGCATTGTTATAAGCATTGGCAGCCCACCCAGTCCTATCACCTCCCCTGCAAGCGTTGAATTATAGCCCATAAGCGTTTGAAGATAGAGCGGTAAGAGCACAGTTGTTGCCAAAAAACTAAAGTACATGGCAAACATCACTGTGCACCCCGTACTGAAGGTAATATCCCTAAACACGCTAAAATCAACAACAGGCTGTTTTATAAAATTTTCAACCACAACGAAAACCGCCAGTGAAAACACCGAGATAAACGACAGTATGGTGATAAAATTCGATGCAAACCAGTCCTCCTGCTGTCCCTTATCGAGCACTATCTGAAGACATCCAAGCCCTACAATAAGAAGCGCAAGCCCTGCGTAGTCTATCCGCATCTTAACCTTTTTCATATACGGCGGGTCTTTAATAAAGACGGAATTCAGAATAATTGAGAGTATCCCTATTGGGACATTTATATAAAAAATCCACCGCCACGACCAGTTATCTGAAACCCACCCGCCAATAAGGGGGCCGATAATCGGGGCAAACACAACCCCAAGCCCAAACACAGACATCGCAAGCCCATGCAGCCGGGGGGGGAATGTCTCAAACAGTATGGCGTGAGACAGTGGCTGTAAAGCGCCCCCTCCAATCCCCTGCATAACCCGGAAAAAGATGAGGCTTTCCAGATTCCACGCCACCCCGCACATAAACGAGCTAAACGTAAACAGTGCCACGGAAAAAATCAGATACCGCTTTCGTCCAAACAGTTTGCAAAACCACCCCGTAAGCGGTATTATAATTGCATTAGAGACCAGATAGGAGGTCAGAGTCCACGTAACCTCATCCATCCCTGCCGACAAACTCCCCCTGATGTGATCCAGAGAAACGTTAACAACAGTTGTGTCAACGACCTCGATGAAGGTTGGTAAAATTACGCTTAACGCTATCAGCCATCTTTGCAGATTGACATTTCTGTCAGAGGCAGACTGTGTATTTTCGGCACTCATGGATTATTGTAAGAACAGTTGAGCAAATAATGCAACTAACAAAGAAAGCTTAATCCGCAGAGACATAACTATAAGGCCAATGTTATACTACTGGTAAGGGATTATTACTATGGCCACAGAAAAATTGAAGGATTTAATAGCAGCTGTTTTAAGCAAAGCAGGTAAAGTGTCAAAAGTAAAATTGACAAAGCTAATATTGTTTACAGAAATTGAGCATTATAAGAAGACTGGAAAATCCATAACCGGGTTGTATTTTTTACGATTGCCCTATGGACCGGTAATAGCCTTTTTTGATGAGATGCTTGAGGAGGGGCTTGATATTCTTTGGAGTAAAGAAACGTCTCTTGTTCCCATATATGAATACGGAGGGAAAAGAAAACAATACTCCTATTATTCTTTTAATGAGCCTTCATTATCTTTAGAATTAAATGAAACTATAACCAGTGTAGTCAATACTTATGGAAAAATGACTGGCACGGAGTTGTCTAACATGTCCCATAAGTTACCGGCATGGCGTTATTCAGAACCAAACGAACCTGTCTATGTATCTGAATTGGCAATTGATACAGACGAAAAATATTTTGCTATGTTAGACATAGTGGAAGAGCTGGACGACACAGAAGATGACTTACTGGAAGAAGAGATACTCAGAATCCTATCAAAAGCTTAAAGCAGCGTTTCCTTCACGATTTGTAGAGTTAATAAATGCCAAAGAAGAAATCATTGTGTCCTCTCCAACAACCAACCCTTTTTTAAAACACAAATTTATAAATATCAGACGTTACAAGGCCGGCAAGATACGAATCATTTATTGCTTATCCACAGAACGAATAGATATGTGGGAAAATGAACCTGCAGAACCGGAGGTTATGTTTATTTATGTAAGATTGAAAAGCAATAACACTTATGATGATGCTTATAAGTATTTGAATCAAGCAGGGTGAACGATGGTTTACTTTAATGGCAGTGGTAAATGTGCTGCCTGTTTAGCGACAAACCAAAACTACCTGTGTTAAAATACCACATGACGGTTATGCAAACTACAGGGAGAGATTTCGATTTAACGGAAATCATCAACGGGGAGGAAATCATGGGGCCCAGTCCATTTATACGGCATCAGGATATAGCAGTGAAGGTTTTCAGACAAATAGATAGATTCGTTGAACACAATAAGCTGGGATTTGTCTATTTCTCTCCGCTTGACGTTATATTTGAAGAGGGTGAAAACAGACTTCAACCGGATATTTTGTTTATCAGAAAAGAAAATATGTCTATTATCAAGGATTGGGTAAGAGGGGTGCCGGATATGGTTTGTGAGATAATATCCCCGGGCAGCTATGAAATGGACACTGAGGTAAAAAAAGCTGTCTATGAGAGATACAAAGTGCCGGAGTATTGGATTGTAATTCCTGAGCTGCTGACTGTTGAGATTTTAATAATAGAAAACGGCAGATACAAAAAACACTCTTTTGCAGAGCTTGAAGGTGTGGTCACATCTAAAATCATTGAGGGCCTAAAGGTCAACGTTAAGGATATATTTGAGTAACCCCTACCTCTCCAATTCTGCTAAAACCTCATCCACATGCCCCTTTACCTTCACGTTGTTCCAAACTTTCTTAATTGTACCGTCTTTATCAATTAACACCGTGGTTCTGATAGTGCTTATGACAGGCTTTCCATACATGGTCTTTTCACCCCATGCACCGTAGAGCTCTAAAACCTTATGGTCCGGGTCAGAAAGCAGAGGAAAATTCAGCCCGTGTTTTTCCTTAAACTTAATGTGGCTTGCTATGCTGTCACGGCTTACCCCAAATACCAGAGCTTTTAGTGTTAACCTTGCGTAGCTATCTCTGAAATCACAAGATTCCTGAGTACATCCAGGTGTGTTGTCTTTAGGATAAAAGTACAGGATTATTTGCTTTTCCTGCTTTAAAAGCTCTGACAGGCAGAAATCCCTCTCCCCTGCCGTTTCATCTATCCCGGAAAGGCAGAAATCAGGTGCTTTATCCCCGGTATTTATCATTATGCCATCCTCCTCTGTTGATTAAATTCATCGAAATGCCACACTTTCATAGCGAAAAAAAATAACGGATTCCAGACTGATAAAACATTAACTGATGAAATGGATACTGTCTTAGCTACTTAATAAGTTTTTCTTGCTTTAGAACTTCTTTTATTTTAGCCTTAAGGTTTTTGTCAAGCCAATCTATAATCAGACCCTCAAAACCACCCCTGTCTAAAATATAAATAGCTGTATTGCTCTTTAGTTCTTGTTGTACAATAAGACGCACCTCGTCTCTGTCAGGTTTCTTTGCTAACTCGTGTTTAACCTCTCTGAGTTCCTTATCCATGCGCTTTTGCTCAACTTTTATCGCTGCCACATCAGTTTTTAACTCTGCTACATCTTTTTTCAACACTGCCACATCAGTTTTTAACTCTGCTACATCTTTTTTCAACACTGCCACATCAGTTTTTAACTCTGCTACGTCTTTTTTCAACACTGCCACGTCGGTTTTTAACTCTGCTACGTCTTTTTTCAACACTGCCACGTCGGTTTTTAACTCTGCTACATCGTTTTTTATCGCCGCTACATCTTTAACCAGAGGAGCAATAACTTCTTTCATTGCCTCAATTACATCTTTTTTAGTAATTGGCTCCTCTTTGGTAATCATATCGTTCATTTGTATCCCCATAGTCATATAATAACAATTATTTATCAATTAATCAAGAATTTAGTTTTTTATTAGTAGCACTCTTTTAATCTGTTTGTCTGGCTCTGTCGTGTTTTTATCATTAATGGATATTAACAAGATACTGACAATAATAACTTCAAAATCAAAAAAACAACAACAATCTCCCAAAAGTCCGAAAGGTCACACTTTCATAGTGAAAACGCTGGTTGTTATTATTTTAAGATATTTTACAGATTTTAAAGCTTTTCGGCGTCAAATTAATCAGATTTTACAACCTGTTAGGTACCAGAAATGTCACACTTTCATAGTGAAAAGCCACAGATTCATAGCGAAAGGTCACACTTTCATAGTGAAAGGTCACAGATTCATAGCGAAAGGTCACACTTTCATAGTGAAAGGTCACAGGTTGACAAGTGTGTGACCTTATGATATTCTTATGAATGGAAAAACTACGAGGCTCTACAGGCCGATGACTTTAGCCGGACACAAGCAGTTAGTAGTAAAGTCAAACGACCTGAATGAGGCGCATTACAGGCTGACTACAGCTGAACAGAGGATTATCCTGATGATGGTTTCCATGATTCAGCCCGGTGATGATGATTTCCATATCTACAGAATCAAAATCTCTGATTTTTTGGAGCTTCTTGGCATTAAAAACCAGCAAATGTACACAGAGGTGAAAAAAATAACCAAAGGGCTGATTGAAAAGGTGTTGACGATTAAAAAACCAAAATCAGAACTTCAGCTGTCGTGGTTTTCCTCGGCGGAGTATTTTGATGGCGAGGGTTATGTGGAGCTGTGTTTTGACCCTAAACTAAAACCATACCTGCTGGGTTTAAAGGAATGCTTTGTTAAGTATAACCTCAGAAATGTGATTAAATTAAAAAGCTCTTACGCTATCAGAATTTATGAACTGTTGAAGCAGTATGAGAAAATAGGCAGGCGCACGTTTGAGGTGGATGAGTTAAAGCTGATTTTAGGAATTAAGCCGGATGAATATGATCTCTATAAGCATTTTAAGAGCAGAGTTTTATCAGCCGCCAAAAGAGAGTTGGAGGCCATAACGGATATCTCCTTTGAAATCAATGAAATAAAGACAGGCCGCAAGGTGACCTCTATAGAGTTTGTAATAGTTGCCAATAAGGGCAGGGAGACTCAGCAGCTGGACATGAGTGTAGTGAAAATGAGTGTGATGGACAGCGTAGTGGAGTCAATGAGTGAAGAGGATAGGGGGATGTTTGAAAAGATACAGAGCCACTATCAACTGTCACGGGAGCAGGCGTTTGATATAGTGGCAGAGGTGATGCCCAAAAGGGGGCGGGACTACGTGGTGTCGGTGCTGAAGTACTGCCGCAGTTACTACGAGAGGAAAAAGAATGCGGGTGTGGAGTGCCGGCTGGGGGCCTTGACAATAAGCGCATTTAAAGAGGGCTGGCACACACAGCCGTCTTTGTTTGAAAAGGAAAAAAAACTCAAAGAGCAGCAACAGCAGATAAATGTAAGAGAGGAACGGCTGAAAGGGGAACAAAAGGATGAGGAGCGTATGGAGCGGCACAGGCGGATAGATAAAGTGATAGGCACTCTGCCTGAGAAAGAACTGGTTGCTGGGTTTATGCCGTGGCTACAAGAAAACGCTATGTATTTCTATAAAACTTTCTATCAACCCGGCATGACTCTGAAAAACATGCAAGACTCCCCCCTGAGAATGCAGCTCAGAGACTACGTAGAGGATTTCTACATGACGCCACAAGAGGGAACCTCTCAGAAAGTTGAGGAAATTGTGGCAATGCCAACAAAGTCAGACGATTAAAGGCTACCCGGTATTATTTAGAAAATATTTCCTTAAAAAAATCCATTAATGCTATCCACGATCTTTTGTCGGCTTTTTCGTTGTAAGCAACCCCTTTGGAGTTGTCACTGCCAGTTGCGGGATTTGTAAAGGCATGCACAGCGTTACCATAGAGCACCATCTGCCAGTCCACCTTATCATGCCGCATCTCATCCTCAAAGGCGCGCATCACCTCAGGCGGTGTAAACGGATCATCGGCGCCATGCAAGACAAGCACCCTGGTTTTGATATTGCTGTTTGTTGCGTCAGGCGTATCCAAAGAGCCGTGAATACTGGCAACACCAGCAATTTCCTCGCCAGATCGGGCAAGCTCTAACACTGCCATTCCGCCAAAGCAGTAGCCCATTGCCGCTATCCGCTGCGAGTCTGTATAGTGAACGGATTTTAAGTAACTCAGTGCGGCCTCAACGCGCCGGCGCAAAAGAGCACGGTCGTTTTTATATATACCGGCAAGTTTAGCAGCTTCCTCGTTATTTTTAGGGCGAATGTTTTTGCCATAAATATCTGCTGCAAAAGCGACATAGCCAAGCTTTGCCAGTTGCCGCGCCTTCTCCTCCACAAATTCCCCATGCCCCATCCAGTCGTGCACTATCAACACGGCAGGATGTTTTCCCTTTAAGCTTTTGTCATACGCCACATATCCCTCTAAGACCGTATTGCCGTCCTTGTAGTCTATCGTTTTAGAATATATAGTTTGGGACGCATCGGAGGCGTATGCAGTTGAGGCAGCGATTAAAAGCGCTGCTATTATATAAATGGCTTTTTTCATGGTAAGCTCCTTTTTTTTTGATATTATTGTTACTGAATTTTAAACAGGATGTGTTGTGTTTGTCAACACCATGAAGCCGTGTTGATAAGCAAACTGCTGAAGTGATAGAATAGGGCAATAAACTGTTGAAAAGAGGTAAAAGGATTTTCTCCGTCTATCTTGTTTTTCTTTACTTGCCTTTTTTAGAATAGAATCGTCAAATTCCACAGGTTTCCAATGCTGGGTCTCAGCAGGAGTATAATGATAAATTATAATGGTGCAATTTTTTAGCGGTCTTAAGGCCGGTAAAACCAAATTGGCCGCTATGAAAGACGCTAAAGACTACCTGCGCGCAAACGGCTACGAAAATCCATTTTACTGGGCGCCGTTTATTGTTATGGGCGAGGTTCAGTGACAGGGTAAACCACTTGACTATACACACGTTTTATCTTAGAATAACTAATGCTGTCAACGATTGATTTCAATTTACCTTTCCGGTTAAAAAAGAAGAGCGGCTACGTGGTTGCAGCATGTCCGGTTTTTGATATAGTTACACAGGGCAGCGATGAACAACACGCTAAAGACAACTTAACAGAAGCCACAAGGCTTTTTCTTCTAACTTGTATCGAAAAGGGTACTATTGATGAGGTGTTTAAACAATGTGGATTTGAGCCTTTACGGATTCACAAGAAAAAAACTCAAAACGATAACCGCTATATACATGTTTCATTACCGTTTACAGCTCATGGCCAAAATGAATGCAACGCTTGTCGCCCGTAAAATGGAAAGTCCTGGAGTGTATATTTTTGGAGCTTGGCTTTAAATTACACCGTCAGGAGGGTTCACATCGTGCGTACTTTAAGCCTGGTGTCATTAGACCTGTTATCATCCCGACGTATAAACAAATAGACGTTGACATCATAAAAAGCAATATGCGAACAGCTTGCCTTGACAGAGAAACTTATTTCATATTGCTTGAAAAATGCAAAACACGTGGTTAAAAATGTACTTTAACAGAGAACACCTATTGGCCGCTATGAAAGACGCTAAAGACTACCTGCGCGCTAACGGCTATGCCAGTCCATTTTACTGGGCGCCGTTTATTGTTATGGGCGAGGTTCAGTGACAGTCTCCCCCAAATGCTTAATTCTACCCGGCAGATTCTTCTGGATATGGTAAAATAGTGAAACAGCTATAGAGGAGGTTTGATATGGCTATAAAAACTTTAAAACTTGAAATTACGTTTCAGGATTTGCTTGCTATGGTGCAACAACTCGATTCTGACGAAAAACTTTTACTAAAGAATACACTTGAACGTGAAAATGTTATGACGTGGCAGGAATTGTTCGGCCAGTCTCTAAAAACGCTTGACGTAAAGAATTCAGAATTTGCAGAAAAAGATGTTAAAAATGATGTAAGCACTGCTATCTTCGAAGTGAGAGCTGTTGCCAAAAATTAGGATAAAATAACTCTGATGTATTTCAACAGAGCACACCTAAAGCTGCGGGCGCTTTCGGAGCGCGCGCATGATTTAACGACAGATGTTATTGTGCCCCTTAGTAGTGGCGGCGATAGCCCGCCGCATCCAACTATGGCGGAAGTGGCGCGCCATATAATAAGCGCAAAAGAGCGGGGAGCTGCCGTTATTCTTATGATGGGAGGACATGTGATTCGCTCAGGCGTTCAGCGCTTCATCATAGATCTGATGGAACAGGGCTACATCACGTGTATTTCCGGAAACGGCGCATGTGTCATTCATGACTACGAATTTGCACTGATTGGGGCAACCACCGAAAGTGTCGCCAAATACATTAAATGCGGAGAGTTCGGGCTTTGGAAAGAAACCGGATACATTAACGATATAGTCAATGCCGCGTATAAAGAGGGATTAGCAACCCCAGGCGGTTACGGGGGGTCAGCGACCCCAGGTGGCTACGGATTTGCAATTGGCAAGGCGATTTACGAGGGGAACTTTCCGCATAAGGACATCAGCCTCTATGCGGCAGCGTATCGCCTGAACATTCCGGCCACGGTGCATGTGGGGATTGGTTACGATATCATAAACGAGTTTCCTAACTATGACGGGGCCGCTGCCGGTGCGCTTTCGTATATGGATTTTCTGCGCTTTACGCAGGTGGTGAGTTCACTATCGGGCGGGGTGGTGATGAATTTTGGCAGTGCCGTGATGGCTCCGGAGGTGTTTTTAAAAGCCCTTAGCATGGCGCGAAATCGAGGCATTCAAAGCGGCGAAAAAATCAGCGATTTCACAACCCTTGTCTGCGATCTGCACGAGTTACCGGCTGATTTTACTAAAGAGGCGCCTAAAGACTCCCCTGCCTATTACTTCAGGCCGTGGAAAACCATGCTTGTGCGAACGGTCTCTGAGGGCGGCAGGTCATTTTACGTGCGTGGTAAACATGCGGACACAGTGTCCGCACTGTGGAGAGCCGTTACACAGATTTAGTCCACGGTTTTAATCATGCCTGTCAGCTATTTATACACTTTCCCTCTGAAATCAATTGCATCAACATAGATTGTTTGCGTTTTGGTGTCAGGCTTCAGAATGATTCGTATCTTACCCTTACGGATACGAAAATAATCTGCCCACTGCCCTTTCAATTTTACAATGTCTATGTTTGTAGGGGTGCCGGTTATTTTGAGAATGAAATCCTTAATCGAATCCCTGATTCCATCTTCTATACTGTGCTCTTTAATAAACTCAGATGCTCTCTTTGAATATTCAATACTCCACTTCATACATAAAGCGTTTCTTTGAGAGCGGAGGTTTCCTCCGGTTTTTCATAACGTCTTGAGATGTCTTCTATTTCTTTTTCGGAGGCCTCTGGAAAGAACATCAGGCGCATCTTTATCAGCTCCTCCTCTAAAGCCTCCTTTACAGACTCCTTAACTATTGCCTTCAGTTGTTCATGGCTTATTGTAAGCATTGCTTCAAAAAAACCTCCTTTGCCTCAGGTTGCTATTATGCTATATATTATCACTATTTGATATGAATTGTCGTGGCTTTAATCATGCCTGTCAAACATTAATACCAGGTTGCGCTCAGAAGAGGAGATTGCCACACCCCCTTCGGGGGTTCGCAATGACGGCGTGGGCTGTTCATGGGCGCCATTATCCGTCATTACGAGGAGCGTAGCGACGTCGTAATCTCCTCTTTATATTATAGTTTAGATTGCAACTCGGTATAACAGTCCCTGCGCTCGCCTGTGACACTTCATAACTTTTTAACGTCTTATTAATTAAAGCAAAAATATTTTTATAAATATATGTACAATTAATCACATTATATGCTTTAATATCTGCAAATCCATGCCATGCACCCAGGTTCCCTGATGGTGCGGCGGGACGCTTATAAAAAATATTTCACAACAGCAGGGAGGTAACACCATGAGTAAAAAATCCGAACGCTCGATAGTCAAAGGCAGTGAACGGGTTCCATTTCACGGGGCGGTAGCTACAGGTCCAATTCATGACGAGGAACGTTTTGAAATCACTGTCCGGGTACGCCGGAAAACTCCTCTTAAAGATTTAGCAACTGACGGCTCTCAATACCTGACCCATGACACTTACGATGGCGCTGACTCAAAAAACATAGAGTTAGTTAAGGCATTTGCTGAGGAACACGGCCTCGTAGTGGTTGAAACCAGTGCAGCCAGACGCAGCGTGTTTCTTTCGGGTACGGCAGCTAACTTTTCAAAAGCATTTGAAACAAAAATTGAGCACCATGAACACGAGGGAGGCACGTACCGTGGCCGCACCGGCCCATTAACAGTGCCAACCGAATTAGCGGATGTCATTGAGGGCGTATTTGGAATAGACAACCGCCCGGCAGCCAGGCCGCACTACCAGCACTCCATGCCAACCCACGGTATTGGCATCACACCTCACGGCTCTGGCACCTCATTCACTCCTCCGGAACTGGCAAAACTATACGACTTTCCAACCGGCGTGGATGGCTCAGGGCAGTGCATCGCAATCATTGAACTTGGCGGCGGGTACCGTACCACTGATATCGTAACCTATTTTCAAAAACTCGGTTTGCCTGTCCCACATGTCCAGGCTGTCAGTGTTGATGGCGCTACCAACAATCCTACAACTTATAATAGTGCCGATAGCGAGGTGATGCTTGACATAGAGGTAGCGGCTGCCATTGCTCCAAAGGCGCATATTGTAGTCTATTTTGCACCCAACACCGATAAAGGGTTTTTGGATGCTATCACAATGGCAATTCACGACACTGTCAATAAACCGTCGGTTATCTCTATCAGTTGGGGTGGAGCTGAGAAATATTGGACTATTCAGTCTATGCTCTCGTATAACCAGGCATTTCAGACAGCTGCTGCTTTGGGAATAACGGTATTTTGTGCAGCGGGTGATAACGGCTCCGGAGATGGAGTAACGGATGGAAAGGCACACGCTGATTTTCCGGCATCTGCCCCATATGTGACTGCTTGCGGCGGTACAAAGTTAACAGCCAACGGCAGTATAATATCCAGCGAGGTAGTTTGGAATGAAAACCCAGCCACAAGCGCAACCGGAGGCGGCGTCAGCGACTTCTTCCCAGTGCCTGTATATCAAAATAACATAAAGATTCCCTCAGCAAACAATCCCTCACATTATGGCCGCTGTGTTCCCGATGTTGCCGCCGATGCTGACCCATTTACGGGTTATTTTGTGCGTGTTGACGGACAGTACTTTACTATCGGCGGTACCAGCGCTGTGGCGCCTTTGTGGGCTGGGTTGATTGCGCTTTATAATCAAAAGTTAGGAAAGCATGTGGGATTTATAAACCCAATAATCTATGGTCCTGCTGTTGTTGGTAAGGGGTTTTTCCGTGACATAACAAGCGGTAACAACGGGGCCTATCAAGCTAAGCAGGGTTGGGATGCTTGCACGGGTTGGGGCTCGCCTGACGGAGCTAAACTTCTTAAGGCGTTCTAATACCAATTTGAGACCGTTGCAAAAATATTATAACACCAAAGTTGAGTTCAAAAATATAACAAAATGTTATAGAAAAAGGATGAGATTGCCACACCCCCTGCGGGGGTTCGCAATGACGGCGTGGGCTGTGCGTGGGCGTACCTATCCGTCATTACGAGGAGCGATAGCGACGTGGTAATCTCATCATTATTATATTTTAGGCTGCTACTCGGTATTAATTGGGAAATACTTTTCCCCCATTTTGGGAATTTTGCAACGGTCTCAAGTAGCTTCCAAAACGGTAATATAATGATGCAGAAAAAGGACTGGATCCCGCAACAAGTGCGGGATGACAAAGAGGTGGTGCGGGATGACAAAGGAGGCTGGGGTTCCTATCTTGTCATTCTGTTCCTATCTTGTCATTCTGTCCCTATCTTGTCATTCCTGCGAAGGCAGGAATCCAGTCCTTTATTAACGGAGTTAACTACATGTACAATTAACGTTATTATATGTTTAAATATCCGCAAATCCATGCCATGCACCCAGGTTCCCTGATGGTGTGGCGGGACGCTTATAAAAAGACATTTCACAACAGCAGGGAGGTAGCACCATGAGTAAAAAATCCAACCGTTCGATACTAAAAGGCAGTGAGCGGGTTCCACTTCACGGGGCGGTAGCAACTGGTCCAATTCATGATGATGAGCGTTTTGAAGTCACAGTCGTGGTACGCCTAAAAACTCCTCTTAAGAATTTGGAGACAGACGGCTCACAATACCTGACCCATGACACGTACGAGGGTGCTGACTCAAAAGATATAGAGTTAGTTAAGAAATTTGTAGAAGAGTACGGCCTTATAGTGGTAGAAACCAGCACGGTTAAACGCAGCGTATATGTCTCAGGTACGGCTGCCAAATTCTCAAAGGCATTTGAAACAAAGATAGAACACTATGAACACGAGGGAGGCACATACCGTGGCCGCACCGGCGCACTAACCGTGCCAACCGAATTGGCTGATGTCATTGAGGGTGTATTTGGGATAGACAACCGCCCTGTAGCCAGGCAAAATTACCAGCACTATAAGCCAACCCTCGGTGTTGATATTAAACCTCGCGGCACTGGCACCTCATTCACTCCGCCGCAACTGGCAAAATTGTACAATTTTCCAACCGGTTTGGATGGCACAGGGCAATGTATTGCAATCATCGAACAAGGCGGCGGCTTCAAAACGAGTGATATTCATGCCTATTTTACCAACCTCGGCTTGCCTCACCCTACTGTTAAGGTTGCCAGTGGGAGCAACAATACCTCAAGCCCAAATATACAAGAGGTAACGCTTGACATAGAGATAGCGGCTGCAATAGCGCCCAAAGCAGTTATTGCTGTCTATTTTGCCGCATCCAGCTCCGACGTAGATTTCCTAAATGTCCTTACTAAGGCAGTTCATGACACAATCAATAAGCCGTCGATTATCTCTATAAGCTGGGCTGGAGCAGAGTCAAATTGGACAGACCAGATGAAGACCTCGTGTAACAGTGAATTTCACATAGCAGCCGCTTTAGGAATAACAGTACTTTGCGCAGCCGGCGATAATGGCTCAAGGGGCGGAGTGAATGATGGAAAGGCACATGCGGAATTCCCGGCATCCAGCCCATATGTGACCGCTTGTGGGGGCACAAAGCTAATTGCAAACGGCAACACAATATTTAGTGAGGAGGTTTGGAATGAAAACTCCGCCATGAGCGCAACCGGAGGCGGCGTGAGCGATTTCTTTGGCGTACCGGCGTACCAAAATAGCATAAAAGTGCCCTCAGTAAACGATTCCACACATTATGGCCGCTGTATTCCTGATGTTGCTGCTGATGCGGATCCGTTTACAGGTTATTCAGTGTACATTAACGGGCAGGATACATCAGTTGGCGGCACAAGTGCAGTGGCGCCTTTGTGGGCAGGGTTGATTGCGCTGATTAATCAAAGCTTAAATCAAAACTCAATGAAAAATGTTGGATTCCTAAATCCAAAAATCTATGGCTCTCTTCGTATGGGTACTTTCCGTGACATAATAAGCGGTAACAACGGGGGCTATATAGCTAGTAAGGGTTGGGATGCTTGCACGGGTTGGGGCTCGCCAAACGGAGCGAAACTTCTTGGCGCTCTAAAATAGTGGTGCACTCGACATGATTGCAAAAACGGAGGTATGATTATTTGTAGGGGCGAATAATTATTCGCCCATCTGTATCTGCGAACATCTGCGCAATCTGCGGATAAAAAGTTCTTTAAAAGATATCTATTTGCAGATGACGCAGATGAAAGAACTATTTATACCGAGTTGAGACCGTTGCAAAAATATTATAACACCAAAGTTGAGTTCAAAAATATAACAAAATGTTATAGAAAAAGGATGAGATTGCCACACCCCCTGCGGTGGTTCGCAATGACGGCGTGGGCTGTGCGTGGGCGTACCTATCCGTCATTACGAGGAGCGATAGCGACGTGGTAATCTCATCATTATTATATTTTAGGCTGCTACTCGGTATTAATTGGGAAATACTTTTCCCACATTTTGGGAATTTTGCAACGGTCTCGAGTTGCGTTCAAAGATATAAATAAAATACTGGATTCCTGCCTTCGCAGGAATGACAGGATAAGAACCACCCCTTTGTCATCCCGCACCGCCCTTTGTCATCCCGCACCGCCCTTTGTCATCCCGCACCGCCCTTTGTCATCCCGCACCACCCCTTTGTCATCCCGCACCGCCCTTTGTCATCCCGCACTTGTTGCGGGATCCAGTCCTTTTTCTCCACCATTATATTACCTTTTTGGCAGCTACCTGGTATTACATAACAATACAAAGAGGAAACACTATGGTGCAATCAGCACAGCAAATCTTTAAGTTCATCAATCGTAATGCCTGCTTTTTTGATGATGTTGTTGAGAGTCCCTTTTTTGATTTCCTTATGAAGTGGAACTACCACCGAAATATTTTTCCCCAGATTGTGCATAAATATATGGCTTCCCCGAATGTGATCTACTACATAGCCAATACGTCTCAATGCTTTGACAACATCCTTTCCGGAGAATGTTTTACTCAAAGCGTCATTTCCACTTCTTTCAAAATGACGTCGGGTGTTGATTTTATCTGATTTAGCTTTTCAAGTCCTTCTATATAAGCATGAATCGCTTCTTTGGCGTTTTCAACAGCCTCCTCCTCAGTATCGCCTTGCGTAAAACAACCATCCAGAGCAGGGACTGTCACGTTAAAACCGCCCTCATCGGCTGGATCAAGTATTACATTGAATTTCATAATAGAAATCTCCTTCTTGACTGCTTTTGCAGTATATATTACTGTAACTTAGTATAATCTAAATGGCCGTTAGCGTCAAATGTAACTGCCAAAAGAGGAAACACTAATGAGGTTTTAGCGGGCAATGGCTTTTGCACAGGACATATAGCCAATAAAACCTCCCCTGTGTTATTATATTTTTATGAGTGGAACGATTATAGAAAAACCACCGGAGGCTGTTTTAAGCAATCCCGACGTCGAACGAATCATCGAGATAATGCCGGAGCTGTCTCCTGAGCATATTAAAGAAGCCGCTGATTTCATAGCGTATCTTGCCGAGAGAGAGCGTAAACATAAAATATTTGTTGAAGAGACTTTGGCCGCTGCCGCTAATCCTGAAAAAATTACCTTTAAAAATTCCAAAGCCTTAATAAAGGCGGCTCTGGAGTCTGTCTCTGAAAATTCGTAATCTTGACGCTGACAAACCGTTTCTTAAAAAGCTCGGCAAACTATTAAAAAGCTCTCCGGAGTTAACTGATAAAACAGATACAGTTTTCGATTTACTACAGGAAAATCCTTTTGAGCCTTCTTTGAAAACACATCCTTTGACCGGCTCCTTAAAAGGCAAATATGCCTGTTCAATTACTAAGGACATTCGTATCATATTTGAGCTGTCAGACAACACAGTTCACCTGCTCAACATAGGCTCTCACGACGAGGTTTATTGATAACAGCAAAAACGTAGAGCACAGAGGAAAAGTTAGCGGGTTCAGGCACGAGATGAGGACTTAGCAGGCGCCGGCTTTTTAAATAATCTCAACGTGCAGTTGTTTATGAAATGCGTTTGCTATCTTAGTTAAGGTCTTAACTGTCGGATTGGACTTAACGGTGTTTTCAAGCCTCTGATAAACCTGGTAGGTAATTCCAAGTCTCTGTGCCAGGTCGCTTTGGCTTAATCCCTGTTCCTGCCGTAATTTTCTCAGAAATATCGGAATTGATACTTTGGGCTCCGGCTCAACAAGATAAATGTTATCCCCTTTTAAATCAGAAGCCTCCGGCACACTGTGGTCTCTTTCAAAAACAACAGCCAAATAACCTGTTAATGCCTCTTTTGCATTGAAAAGAGCCTGCTCTATTGTCTCACCATCGGTAATACACCCTTTAAGATCGGGAAATTCCACAAGGTAGTCGTTATCCTCTTCTATATAAGTAACAACTGCCGGATATTGAAGTCTTATCATACAAAAACACCTCCCTTCAAATTTTTTCACGTTTTTTTGGCTTTTTCATATCCTCTAAAGTTAACCCTGTCTCTTTGAGTAATTTATGGAAAAGTCCTTTTTTAAAATCCCTCTTATGAACTGGCACGGAAATTAGCTCTTTCCCTTTTTCCAAAATATGATGGCTGCCTTCAATTTTTTTTAACGTCCATCCATATTTATTAAGTATTTTTAGAAATTCCGTATCTTTCACACACAAATATTTTACAACATTTATGCTGTGCTGTCAATTAGTTCCAAAAAAGCCAAGAGAGGAAACACTGTGGTGCAATCAAAATGATTGCACCAACGGAGGGGTATCAGAAGGCGATTGATTACTATGAGCAGGCGTTAAAAATAGACAAAAAGAATTTCGGCGATAACCACCCGAGTGTTGCACGAGACCTTAACAAGTTGAGACCGTTGCAAAATTCCCAAAATGTGGGAAAAGTATTTCCCAATTAATACCGAGTAGCAGCCTAAAATATAATAATGATGAGATTACCACGTCGCTATCGCTCCTCGTAATGACGGATAGGTACGCCCACGCACAGCCCACGCCGCTATCGCTCCTCGTAATGACGGATAGGTACGCCCACGCACAGCCCACGTCGCTATCGCTCCTCGTAATGACGGATAGGTACGCCCACGCACAGCCCACGTCGCTATCGCTCCTCGTAATGACGGATAGGTACGCCCACGCACAGCCCACGTCGCTATCGCTCCTCGTAATGACGGATAGGTACGCCCACGCACAGCCCACGCCGTCATTGCGAACCCCCGCAGGGGGTGTGGCAATCTCATCCTTTTTCTATAACATTTTGTTATATTTTTGAACTCAACTTTGGTGTTATAATATTTTTGCAACGGTCTCAATCTGGGAACAGCTTATTACGGCCTTGGCCAATATGAAAAAGCAATTCCATTGTTTAAGCAGAGTTTAGGTATTAGAGAAGAAAAATTAGGAAATAACCATCCCTACACAAAGAGTGTAAGGAATTATTTAAAGTTAGCAGAGGAAAAGTTAGCAAATTCAGGCACGAAATGAGGTTTTAGCGGGCGCCGGCTTTTGGTATAACATTATAGTGTGTTATTATATGCTATGTGGATGGGCAAATTATTAAACAGGAGCATGTACTTATGAAAGTAGCCGACATGACGGTAGAGCAGCTGGAGACCTTAATTGAACGAGTGGTCGGCAGACTCTTAGACCCCGACTACGGACTTGAAATGAAAGATGAATTTGTAAATAAAGTTCTCAGCTCTATGAGTGATAAGGAGGGTTATACGCCGCTTGAGGAGGTAAAAAGAGAGCTTGAACAACATCATATTGAGCAGACAAGCAAAATCTGATTTAAAAAAGCTTGATAACTCAATAATTGATAGAATAATCAGAAAAAAGGAATCCTTAAAAGAAAATCCGGTGGCTCTGCCTCTTACCGGTAACTTACAGGGCTGCTATAAATTGCCGGTTGGCCAATGGCGAATAATTTATACGATTGACGGCGATGATGTAATTATTCTAAATATTGGCCACAGAAAAGACATTTACAGACACTAAGAGGAAACACTAATGAGGATTTAGCGGGCATTGGCTTATGCGTTAGAGTTTGCGGACACAGTGTCAGCAAACTGGTTATACAGCGTTAATAACGGTTTTAGCTATTTTATTGTGAAGTGTTTTACCGGCATGGAATGGAATAACAATGCGCTCATCTTCTGACAATGTTTCAATATAAAGCGCTATAGCTTCTTTTATATTTGACAACACCTCTTTAAATGAATCGCCCTGAGTCTGACATCCATCTAATGCAGGACAGTAAGCGTAATAGCCGCTATCATCTTTCTCTATCAAAACACTGACTTTATATGACATAGACCCTCCTTATAATTGTCCCTCATATTATAACTCTTAGCAGCTGAGAATTTTTATGCCCTCGTAAAAAATCTCATCAGAAGCAATTAGAAGATTATTCGCCCATCTGTATCTGCGAACATCTGCGCAATCTGCGGATAAAAAGTTCTTATCTCTTGTTATTAATTATAATGTTGCCTAAAGTTAGAATTATATGTTATAATATAAATAGAAAATATAGGAGGAGGTGTGTGATGATTTGTGTGATGGCCATTGAGAAGATAGAACACGATATCGAGGAGATCGGTCTGCCTAAGCCTAAGTATTCGAGATTCCTAGGGTTTATCCCGTTTTACAGGTTAAAAATAGACATTGATTATATTAACGATTACCTTGGTATCAGCATTACCGATCTTATTGTACGTGAAAACATTATTAACCCTTTCAAGCGCCAGCTGCTGGCACACCTTGAGAGCATCCACAGGTTGATAAACAAGTTTGGCCACAACAGTTATACGTATCAGCTGCACATGCTTGTCAATTCCCTCAACGTTAAGATTTATGAGTATCATAACACTTGCAGACATGGCACATTTGGCTACAGAAGTTCCTCCGACACCATGGCGTATAAACTTGAGGAGCGGCGGCTGCCGGCCTTCAGCAGATAATCTGCCGTCAATACCCCCCCCTCTCTGCCGCTCTATATCTGCCTCATCTATACTCTAATCCAATTTGCAGTCAGAAGTATAACAAGGCGGCAAGGAAAAAGCGACGCAGGCGTACTTTTACGTACGTTGAGGAGCTTTTGACGATGCCAACGAAGTTAGACGATTGAATGCGGATAGAGACCGTTGCAAAAATATTATAACACCAAAGTTGAGTTCAAAAATATAACAAAATGTTATAGAAAAAGGATGAGATTGCCACACCCCCTGCGGGGGTTCGCAATGACGGCGTGGGCTGTGCGTGGGCGTACCTATCCGTCATTACGAGGAGCGATAGCGACGTGGTAATCTCATCATTATTATATTTTAGGCTGCTACTCGGTATTAATTGGGAAATACTTTTCCCCCATTTTGGGAATTTTGCAACGGTCTCGGATTGGTATTAAACTTGCCGGCACAAGACATATTCACACAAAAAGTGGTATCTTAGTAAAATTACCGGAGGGAGGTATGGCTTGAAAAAGTTGGGTTTTGACACACTGCGCGGGCTCTATGAGGACTACCACAGTGAGCTTGTCTCTCTTTGTGATATTTCTGGTGATGTTTATAATACTTTTCTCTCGAAGGGCTATGGTGCTACATTTTCGGATGTGGAATCGGAGGTCCTTTATATGCTTATTCGCAGGTTTAAACCGGAGGTGGTGTTTGAGGTCTCACCGGATTGCGGTTATTCCACTCACTATATCCTTCAGGCTCTTACAAAAAATAACCATGGAGAGTGTTACAGCTTTGAATTAAGCAAGACAATCAGAGGAATCCCTACAGAGGACGCCATCTGCGGTGTACAGCATAAATCCTCTGATTTAAACCGTTTGCACGTTATCATTGGCGATGCCCGCCTAAACACGCTGAAGATGAATGTCAGCCCTAACTTTGTCTTTATAGACAGTTGCCATGATGATTATTTTGCAGAGTGGTACATAAAATCCCTGTTTCCGCAATGCAGTGGCCCGGCACTGATTCATGACATCATGTGCCCAAAGGGGACGCCGGAGTTTTCAACTGAGTCGTACTATGTAGAGAATCAACTGATAAAGACAAAATGCCCACATGTTTTTATAGGAGATTTTGATTTTTTCTTTGAGGATGAAAGGGGAAAAATGTCCCTGGCTCAGCGCAGAAATATGTACTCAAATGCCCTTTTTATAGAGGACTGTTCACACTTTAAAAACCAGGATTTTGAATCTGCCAAAGATCTGGTTACAGAGTATTTTTCTAATTGCAGTGACGCGTGGAAAATACAAAGCTCTCAGGTATCTGAGTGGAAAAACAATAAAGAACTTACGGGCAGCAATATAAAAAGCAAGGGTGCGCCTGTCTTTACCAGAGAGCAGTATGCCAAAATTTTTGAAATGTTTCCACTGACCTTTACACATGAAACGTTGCTTGATAACTCACAGGAGAGACAATCAAAAATCGATGTTATTAACTCAAACATAAACTCCATTTCAGACCTGTACTCGTTTGTTGTGGTAAAGCCAAAAATTAAGGACGTTGCCAAATATATTGACAATACCAGTTTTGTAACCTGCACTGGAGACAATAACCCTGTTGAAATCTATTACCTGCTCTCTAACATGCAAAACCCAGCTAAGTACTACAAGGACAAAGGTATTGACGATACGATAATCAAAAATCCGGATGTTGCAACTTTCTGGAAACTCAAAATCATAGAGTCTATTAACGAAAGCAGCCAGTGGAAATATGAACAGATTAAGCCTGTTTTACCGGAAATAAGGAACTCTTTAATATATAACAAATACCTGGCCTTACAGATTATCGCCGAGCCTTCACTATTAAGCAGCATAATATCTGTAATTTTCTTAAATTATAACGCACTGGATGATAAGAGATATCCAATCCTCTACAGGTACATAACGTTTATACTAAAAAAATATAATAACTATCTCGGAGAGGAATTAAAATCTGAATTACAGAAAAATCTTCTGTTTTTAGCAGAAAATACAAGAAAAGCTGCCTTTGATTCCTCAACGGAGCTGTTGCTGTCCGGACAGTTGAAGTTGTCATTTATGCTTTACAGAAATTACACAAAGCACAACAGAGTAAGTTTAAAAGAAAGGCTTATTTATTTCAGACAGATAAAGACAAAAATCAAGGATTTCTTAAAGAGCCGCCTTGTTGGAGTGTTTAGTGGCTAAGATAATAACGGTAATCAATCAGAAGGGTGGGGTGGGAAAGACCACCGTGGCCGTGAATCTTTCCAGTTTTATGTCTGAGTATTTTGAGAAAATCCTGCTGCTGGATTTTGATCCGCAATCGGATGCCTCCGTGTGGTTGTGTAAAGACTACGGCAATCCGGTAAGCCAGATTAGCACTCAGCAACGTACTCCAAAAATCGAGGATATTCTGCGTTTTGGCCTGAAAAATGATCTTGACGACAGTGCCGTAAGACAAGAACTTAAAGAGCTTGCGTTAGCCGCAGTGTCCGGGCATAACCCTGCCGTTGTCACCACATCCTTAAACCTGGACCGGATAGACCGGGAAATGACAGGCATTGGGGAGCGTAAGGCTGCCGCTAAACTTATTGAAACCATTAAAATCATATCCGAGGACTATGACCTTGTGCTGATTGATACGGCGCCCTACATCTCAAACCTTCACTATATTGTAGTGAGTGCCTCAGATTACATTTTGATTCCAATAACTCTGGATGCAACGGCAATCGGAGGCGGCGGAAACGTGATAAACCTGATACTCTCAGACGTCAGAAAGTACTACAGCAATCCCGGGGTTTCGGTAATTGGAGTGCTGATAAATAATTACGAGAAGGTGTCAAACATATCAAAGGCTATGGAGGATATGGCCCTTGAGGTGTTTGGCGATTTGATATTTAAAACCCGGATCAAAGCAGCCGTAAAACTCCGTGAGCTACCCATACTAAACTCCACGCTGGATAAGGTCTATCCCAAACTCCCCTTGTCTCAGGACTTTAAAGACCTGGCGCTTGAGATATACACCAGAATGCGTGGGTAAGTTATAGGTATTTGCGGACACAGTGTCCGCAAGATGGAAGGCAGAGAATCAGGGAAAAGGGATTTATCCGCAGATGACGCAGATGGACGCAGATAAATTAAATAATCAGCACCGCTTTATTATATACTACAGAGGAGATGGGGGAAATTGGATGCCGCTTGATTTAAGCAGTTTACGGAAAGCGTTGTTGTACTTAGGGGGCGCGCTTGAGTTTGCCGCAAGCGCAAAGGCGGCGGCACTGTCTGAGACGGAGCGGGACGTCATCAGGGCCGGAGTTATTCAGAATTTTGAGTTTACATATGAGCTGTCGTGGAAATTCATCCGCTCAGAGTGGACGTCGTTGACTGGCACAGATGCTCCCCAGAGTTCAGAGAAATAACCGGACAGCGTTACGAGGTGATTTGAAAGAGTATCACAGTAAACACTGTTGTGCAATCAAGTTACAAAAGATTATTTGTACTGGGCATGAGTTCCAATCACAGCCTTTTCAGAGACGGCATCAAGCCTGCCTGACCTTACATCTTGTTCAAATTCTGCATCCCATTTTGCAGAATCAAATTTCTCTTCAAACCAAACCCTGAATTGAACTAACTCCTCTTGTGATAAACTTGATACTGCCTTTTCAATTTCCTGTACTTTTGACATATTTCACCTCCTGTAACGCCTTTGTATCAAGTATGTTGTCCGCCATTTAATCAGTGTAATCATAGTCCGGAATGTTTGCGTTTTTGTTCCCGTTCTGTTTCTGCTGCAAGCTCTGCGCGGCAGAGTGTTTCCAAAGCGGGCAGCTCATCTATCACAACGCGCCACAGCACATTGTTTGAAACCCGTTCGTAGTTATGCCGTAACACATTACCAATGCCTGCCACTTTCTGCCATGGAATTTCCGGATGCCGCTCCTTAATTTCAACAGGCAGATGGCGGCTCGCCTCTGAGATAATTTCAACGCCGCGCTCAATGAGCCATTGTTTGCGCCTGTCAGCGTCATAGGCCTCAAGCGTTAACCCGGACATTTCGATGTTAATAAGCTCAATGGCTTCAATAATGTCTGTCAGGCGCGGCACGGGCGAGGGATTTGTCACTTAAAACACCTGAATTGCAGATGCCTCGATTTGCTCCCGCAGCATCTTGTGCAAACTGTCGCGCGTCATGATGTCTGTCTTGCAGCCAAGAATCTGAGCCGCTGCATTCTTTACATCCATTAGCTCAAAGAGGCCAAACTTTCCTACTTCATAGTCAAAAAACAGATCCACATCAGAATTCTCATTAGCCTCATTGCGCGCAGTTGATCCAAACATGTAAAGACTCTCCACCCCAAGCCGCCTGAGTTCGTCTTCATGTTGTTTTAACAGGCTTATGGCCTCGCTGCGTTGCATTTCATATATTATAACACATGTGGCACTTTACGCCTATACCAATTTGAGACCGTTGCAAAAATATTATAACACCAAAGTTGAGTTCAAAAATATAACAAAATGTTATAGAAAAAGGATGAGATTGCCACACCCCCTGCGGGGGTTCGCAATGACGGCGTGGGCTGTGCGTGGGCGTACCTATCCGTCATTACGAGGAGCGATAGCGACGTGGTAATCTCATCATTATTATATTTTAGGCTGCTACTCGGTATTAATTGGGAAATACTTTTCCCCCATTTTGGGAATTTTGCAACGGTCTCAAGTTGCATTCTATCGCCTAACTTTGTTGGCATCGTCAAAAGCTCCTCAACGTACTAAAAGTACGCCTACGTCGCCTTCTCCTTGCCGTCTCGTTATGCTTCTGACTGCTACTTGCTATGCCGCTACTTCACAAGATAATCCATTAATTCCTCAAACGTCTTGCTATTGTAAAACTCTGTCCTTCTGAGGCCTGTGATTAAAAAAGGAGTATCATAATCATCTCTGTCCTCCAATTTCAGGGGTATAACTTTTTGTTTTGTTGTTTCAGTAATTACTCTGTGTAAAACCGCCTCATATTCGGCTCTGCACCAGTTTGATTTCCCAAGTGCGGGACTTAGGCAGACCAAAACGTGCTTACTGGCTTGTAGTCCGTCTTCTATTTTGTTAACAATCCCATCGCCAAAGCCTATCTGCTCATGGTCAATCCAATAGGTTATTCCTCTGCTTTTAAACTTTGGCAAAATTCTATCCGTAATAAAATCAGCATCCTTTGAACTGTGGCTGATAAACACATCAAATTTACTATCTCCCATGCTTTTTGAATCCTCCTCCTTTTTTCTCCTTTCCGTAGTTTCAATCCCGTTAAGAAGTTCTTTAACTGACACCGCCTTTGTTGATTCCATGCAAGAAAATTCGCTCTTTCCTTCTATTTCAAACTTACGAACATTTTCATATTTATATACTGACGGGCAATTTCCCGTACACGTACACGGTATCAGTAAATCCACTTTCAGCTTCTTTATCTTATCGTTAATTGTATCGAAATGCTGCCTTATGAGCCAGAGAAACTCCCGTTTGCTTTCGCCTGTTACCGTTATATCTATCAATCTTTTTGACTCATCCGCTTTGATATACGCGGAGGTTTTTTCTGTCTCTGTTTCTTTACTTAAAATAACTCCCTCTCTCCAGCATTGGTATTTATCATTATCTCTTTTGATTAAATCATGAACCCGGACTATAAAATGCGGCATCACATTTTTAGGTAAAAACTCATATTGGTACAAGACATGCGTACAGGTAGTAAAATCATCATCAACGTCTATCGGCTCTCTGGGCAAGACGCTTGGGATGATGTAGTTATTTGTATCTCCCATAGCAAAGGAGAGTTCAAATTTTCTCATGAGCCTCAAAAGGGTAGGGTATTGAGATGCAGGATAACCGTCCATATCTTTCCAGATTTCCGGCAGGTCGTCCTCGCATAAAACACCTTGCTTCAGTTTTTTTGACGCTACCACTTTATAGACCGCATGAGTGCCCCAGGCGGGTTTTATTATCAGTGTGTTACGTAAAATGACGTCGTCTTTAAAATGCAGAAATACTCCCAAATCGTGAAGATATTCGGCAAGCAGGCTTTCCTCACTTTCAGTTATTTTGTGCTTTTTGCAGAGTTTATTAAATTCTGAATAATCTATATAATTTCGTGTGTCGTCTTCTAACACCTCCCTTACCTTGCGCCATGAGCTGAACCATTCTGTGCCCATAAGAGGGAGCTTAGCCGCCACATCGCCGATTACATTCTTCAATTTACTAAAAGAATCGGGTCCCTTTCTAGGAGTTTTGGAACTTACCTTAAGGAACCCCATGATATTGGGAAATTTCGTTTTTAAGTCTTTGAAGTTAATCTCTTCAATATACGTATCACATTTATTCAGGACTAAAATGATCGGGCTGTCCTCACCAAAGGCTTTTATAACATTGAGCCAGTCCTCGATTCTGCCAAAGACCGCCTCTTGTCTTGCGTCCCAGACAAGCATATAGACGGAGCGCTTGGTTAAGAAAAACTGATGTGTTGCGTGATATATCTCTTGCCCACCGAAATCCCATACATTGAGTGTGATTTCATTGCCGCCATTTTGACTAATCTTTAGTTTTTTGATCTCTATTCCTTCGGTTGACTTCTGAGTATCTGAAAAACTGTTATCAGTAAGCCTTCTTAAAATACTTGTCTTTCCTACTCCGCCCTGGCCTACAATTATAAGCTTTGCCTCGTATAATTTTGTTATAACAGTTGTTTTCTTGTTTAGCAATTCAAAATATTCTCTTATAGCATGAATACCCTTAGAGGCAATTTCTATCGGCGGGGTTTTAAGCGGGTTATCTGATACAAAAAAATCTGTTAGTTTATTAAGCTTTCCAATCTCATGCGGCAGTGCTGTTAGTTGGTTGTTATAAATATCAAGCGTTTGTAAATTATTAAGATTTCCAATATCAGGGGGCAGCGTTGTCAGTCCTCTGTTTGATAAATCTAAATAAGTTTCACTATCTCTATACGCTCTATTGATTATTTCTAATAGTTCATTTTCATCCACCTCAAATCAGCCTCCCCTTTATAGAACACACAATGGAAATCATTTTCCATAGGTGTTATTTTACAGGGTTTGGGAGTATTTTGCAAATTTTAGAAGATGGTTTGACGCGCACGGCGTTGGAGCAGTCTTTTAGACTGCTCCGCAACGTTTGGGATAGTAGTTTTTTATATCTGAAACACTGAAGTCAAAAGAGGAAACACTGTGGTGCAATCTATAAGATTGCACCAACGGGTTTGGGAGATACACACGGATAAACACAGATGATAGGTATTTAATTTTTATCTGTGTTCATCTGTGGTTGCAATTCTCATGTTGGATGTGGGGGAGGCGCAGATGAAATCTCTTAAGAAATCATAGTCCGTCATTTAATCAATTAAATCATAGTTCAGAAACGTTTGGGGAATTGCACCAACACAGGATAATCTTAAGCGCTTTTCTTATCAGAGGAGGAAGGGAACGCCTCCTGAATTTCCTCTTTGACTATTTTTCTTACGCTTACCCCAATTTTTTCAATATAGTCAACCATCCTGACATTGAACTCGTCTTTAGTGAGACAGTTATCCAGCCTTGCCTCAACCTTGTCAAACCGCTCGTCAACCTTGTCAAACCGCTCGTCAACCTTGTCAAACCGCTCGTCAATCTCAGTGAATTTCGTGGTCACCATACGTTTGAAGTCGTGAAAGTCGTTCATATAGTTGTAAAACAAAAAAGCAAGCCTGTCAGGCGGCTGTGTTTGGGCTAAGATCTCATCAAGAACCTCTACGACTATCTTTTTGATTTCGTTTTTATCTGTTGTCTGCATATATGTGCCTTCCTCCTATGTATTATCTTATAGTTAAATTATGTTGCGTGTCAAGACGCTATAAAACGGCAGCACTTATAGCAACTCCTCATGGTTTTGTTATATACTACTCTATGAGCCGACTATACACCAAAATGAAGGTTTTCCATTTTAAGGAAAAACTGGACTCGCTGCCTATTAGCACTACTGAGATTTTGCCTCCTATCCACATACGGATAAAACCGACAAATGTCTGTAACCACAACTGCCGGTACTGTGCCTACAGGGCGGATAATCTCCAGCTCGGTAAGGATATGAACAAGCGGGATTTTATTGCCCGCACTAAGATGCTTGAAATTGTAGAAGACATTATTGATATGGGAGTAAAGGCGGTTACATTTAGCGGAGGCGGTGAGCCCCTGGTCTATCCATATATCACTGAGACTGCGCTGAAACTTGCGGCCTCTGGCGTTAAAATTGCCACTCTTACGAACGGCTCAAACCTGATGGGAGAAGCCGCTGAAGTGTTTGCCCAACATGCCACATGGGTGCGGGTGTCAATGGATGGCTACGACGACGAAAGCTACACCCACTACCGTGGCGTTAAGCACGGCGAGTTTACCAAAATTATGGAAAATCTGCAGAATTTCAAAAAACTGGGCGGCAAATGCTACCTTGGCGTCAGCTTTATCATAGACAAAGACAATTGCAACAAGGTATATGAGTTTACCGGAAAACTCAGGGATGTTGGAGTTGACAGCGTTAAAATCTCCCCGTGCATTGTCAGTAACGAGGGCGCTCAAAATAACGCCTACCATAAGCCGTTTTTTGAATCAGTAAGAGAACAGGTAGCAAGAGCAAAGGCGGATTTCTGTAACGAACACTTTGAAATTTTTGACTCCTACCATGCCCTTGACGAGAAATTTAAAAAAGACTACACATGGTGTCCGTACCTTCAAATACTGCCGGTAATCGGGGCAGACTGTAATGTGTATTCCTGTCAGGATAAGGCGTATAACCTTGAGGAGGGACTGATTGGATCTATCAAAGATGTTCGCTTTAGCGATTTTTGGTGTTCCAATAAAGCGAACTTTTTTAAAATAAACCCTTCAAAAGTCTGTAACCATCACTGTGTGGCAAATGAAAAAAACATGCTTGTGCTGGACTACCTTGAGGCTAATATGGAACATCTGGGATTTGTGTAGTGATTGCATTTTGTATTAAAAAGTATTACTATATAATACTATGAAACTTGCAAAGGTGACTATATCTGCAAAGGTGGACAGCAGTATTGTTGACTCTTTAGAGGGCTATGCCAAAGAGTTGCAAGTTAGCAAAAGTTGGATAGTTCAACAGGCCTTAAAGCAGTATTTTGATAAATATGATGAGCATTTAAGTGATATGCGAATTGCCTCTCTCACAGAGGGCATATCTCATGATGACGTTTTAACAGAGTATGGCCTTTCAGATTAAATGGGACATGAGGGCTTACAGGGAATTACAACAGATTGCCGTTAAAGATGCCGTGGAAATTTTAAACGCCTTAAACATCCTCCGTGATAAACCGCACGAGGCTGGCAAGCATCTGGAGGGCAAGTTTAAAGGTAAGTACAGGCTGCGAGTGGGAAATTACCGGATTATTTATTGGATAGATAATACCACTGTGTGGATAATAACGGTTGGCCACAGAAAAGATATATACAGATAAACACAGATGAGAGAAAACACTCTGATAACCGGCTCACGAGGCGATATTGGTTCCATGCTGTATGGGCTTTATAAACAGCACAACCTGCCCATTGAGCCGTTTAATGCTGATACTGCACCGGATACCGCTACCGGTGTGATTATCCACATGGCCGCTAAATCCCCGCCCTCTGGTGCTGATGACATATTGAATTCCAATATCGTGTATCTTAAAAAAGTCGTTGACTATGCCCTCTCTCACGGCATTGACAGGATGATATATTTCTCTGCCGTCTCAGTCTATGGCAGCCAAAACAAAGAGGATCTTGCCGAGACGGATTTCTTAAACTCCCCTGGAATATACGGGGCCTCTAAACTCTTTGGAGAGACATATCTTAAAGAGAGCGCTCTGAAACATGTGCTGGCTATCCGGTTTCCGGGGATTCTGGGCGTTAAAAACACTACCAACATTCTGGGCAGATGTTTTGTTAAACTCAAACACAACGAGGACATTGAAATCACAAACCCGCACAGGCTATTCAATAATTTTATATGCGTAGAGAATATTTTTGACTTTTTTACCTCACTTAAAGGGGATTCCCCTAAATTTGACGTTATAAATGTTGCTTCGGATAAAAATATGACCCTCTTTGAAATCGTAACTTTTATGAAGACGCTTTTGAATTCAAAATCAAAAATTATAGAAAATGGCAAAAAATCGGATTTTTTCAATATCTCCACGCAAAAAGCTCAAACGCTCTACGGCTTTAAGCCATATGACGCAAAGGCGGCAGTAGAGCTGTGGGTTAAAAACAGAATTGCAAGTGATGTTTAATAAAGAATATCTCTGAGGTTTTCCTCTAACTCTTCAAGTGTTTCACCCTGGGTCATGTAATCCGGATATTTTTCCAAATATCCAAGCCACATACCCTCATTCTGCCAATATACGTATCTTTCCATCATACTCCTTATACCGAGTTGAGACCGTTGCAAAATTCCCAAAATGTGGGAAAAGTATTTCCCAATTAATACCGAGTAGCAGCCTAAAATATAATAATGATGAGATTACCACGTCGCTATCGCTCCTCGTAATGA
>JADFXG010000034.1 GCA_015233895.1 Nitrospirota bacterium
TTTTATGAATTGGGTGACCCAAACTCTGCTCAAAAACATCCTTAATTTCTTTAGCAGTAGCTATCTTACCGGTAAGTGCTCTTTCAATAAATGGTTCTAAAAGTGCTTTTTCACTCTCTGTTGTCAAATAGAAATTGCGTCTTCCACCTTTACCTGGTCCCTCAAGTATTTTAGGCCCTAAACGATTATATTGGGATGTCAGATTGCGTACTGTTTGTTCTGCCACTCAAAGATGAAGAGCTATCTCTTTGGCTGACCTCGGCGCTATCAGCGCATTCAGTATTACCAACCATTTCTGTACTCGCCAAAAGCCTGTGGTCTCCCTTAGCTTCTCTTTTATCTCTTCTGCTGTCAGATGTTCCAACACTTTCGTCTTTTTTATCATTACTACCCCTATGTTTTATTTTTAGAGATAGTATAACATTATACTTATTAGATTGCTACTTGGTATTACTCTTCCGGCTTATTATCCTTTTCAGCTGATTTCCCAATTCCTACAATCATGTTTTCCGGGCCCACGTCCATAATCCTGACCCCCTGGGTGTTTCTGCCGGTTACCGGAATGTTCTCTGCCGGTGTGCGTATCAGTTTGCCTGCCTTAGTGATAAGCATTATCTCATCATCATCACGCACCTGGATGAGCCCCACCGCTTTGCCGCCTTTTTCCGTTATCTTTATTGAGATTACCCCCTGTCCGCCGCGGCTTTGTGCATTATACTCAACTGCCTTTGTTCTCTTACCGTAACCCAGCTCTGTTACCGTTAGCAGGGTTGACCGATCATCTGTTACATCAGCCGACACTACCTCATCTTTGCTCTTTAAGCGAATGCCGATAACTCCTCGCGCCCCACGCCCCATATCTCTGACATCGTCCTCGTTAAACCTGATGGCATGTCCAAACTGTGTTCCTATTATCACATCAGATCGCCCGTCTGTCATCTTTACCGCTATCAGCTCGTCATCGTCATCAATTGAAATCGCTATGACCCCCTTGCTGCGAGGATTGCTGAATTCTGAAAGCTGCGTTTTTTTCACAATACCCTTTTTTGTAAACATCATCAGATAGCCGCTTTGGAATCCTTTAACTGGAAGCGCCGTAGCCAGTTTTTCACCCGACTGTAACTGAAGCAGATTCACTATCGCCTTGCCCTTTGTTGCGCGCCCGGCCTCCGGTATCTGATAAATCTTAAGCCAGTAGAGCCGCCCCAAATTGGTAAAAAACAGTATGTGATCATGCGTTGAGCCAATAAATAGTTGCTTAACGTAGTCCTCTTCACGGGTTTCCATCCCAATTGAGCCCTTACCGCCGCGCCTCTGCCTCCGGTACTCCGAAAGCGGATTTCTCTTTATATAGCCGTTATGGGAAACGGTAATTACCATCTCCTCCTCGGTTATCAAATCTTCAACTGAGATTTCTGAGGCATCAGCCACAATGTCAGTGCGTCTCTCATCGGCATACTTTTCCCTGATTTCCAGAAGCTCAGTCTTTATAATTTGAGCTATTAGCGCCTCACTTGCCAGTATTGCCCTAAGGCGCTCAATCTCCTTTATGACCTCATTGTACTCACTTACGATTTTTTCCCGCTCAAGACCGGTCAATCTCTGCAGGCGCATCTCAAGGATTGCGTTAGCCTGTATCTCAGAAAGTGGAAATTCAGTTATAAGACCGCGCCGTGCTATCTCAGGAGTTTGTGCCGCCCTAATCAGGGTTATTATAGCGTCAAGGTTATCAAGGGCAATTTTAAGTCCCTCCAATATGTGGGCACGCTCCTCAGCCTTTCGTAAATCAAAGCGGGTGCGGCGAATCACTATCTCACGCCTGTGCCTGAGGAAATGGCTAAGTATGGTCTTAAGCCCCATAACTTTTGGCTGCCCCCCGGCAAGCGCCAGCATAATCACCCCAAAGGTGGACTCCATTGCCGTGTGTTTGTAGAGATTATTTAAAACCACCTGAGCCATTTCATCCCGCTTTATCTCTATCACCATACGGATGCCGTCACGGTCTGACTCGTCCCTCAAATCAGAAATTCCCTCTATCTTTTTCTCTCTTACCAGCTCCGCTATTTTTTCCATAAGACGCGCCTTATTTACCTGATACGGCAGCTCTGTCACAATGATGCTCTCTCCGCTGCGCCCCCGTTGTTCAAAATTAGCCTTTGCCCGCACCTTTATCTGCCCGCGTCCGGTCTCATAGGCATTGATAATCCCCTGTAGTCCAAATATGATGCCTCCGGTTGGAAAATCAGGACCCTTAACGAATTTCATCAAATCACGCGTTTGCACCTCTGACTCCGGCGTTTCAAGAAGATATACCAGAGCATCAATAACCTCGCCCAGATTGTGCGGAGGAATGTTTGTAGCCATGCCAACGGCAATACCAGAGGCCCCGTTTACGATAAGATTTGGCACAGTCGCAGGTAACACTACGGGCTCCTCGGTGGTTTCATCAAAGTTAGGGATGTAGTCAACCGTTTCCTTATCTATGTCGTTAAGTAGCTCCTCGGCAATCTTAGAAAGCCTCGCCTCAGTGTATCTGTACGCCGCTGCAGGGTCGCCGTCCATGGAGCCAAAGTTGCCCTGCCCGTCAATTAACGGATACCTCATGTTAAAATCCTGTGCCATACGCACCAGCGCATCATAGACCGCGCTGTCACCATGAGGATGGTACTTCTTTAGCACCTCCCCAACAACACCGGCGCACTTTGAGTACCGCCTGGTAGAGAGCAGCCCCTCTCTGAACATTGCATATAGAATTCGTCTTTGAACGGGTTTTAAACCGTCCCTGACCTCAGGCAGCGCCCTGCCGATTATTACGCTCATAGCGTAATCCAAGTAGCTTACCTTCATCTCCTCTTCTATGTTTATAGCTATCGTTGACATGGTTTTCCTTCTTTATTTATTGGGTTATTTCTGTTTAAACTATATATCAATATTCCTGGCCTCAAGAGCATGTTTGGTTATAAAGTCCTTTCTGGGCTCAACCGCATCTCCCATTAAAATTGTAAACATAGCGTCTGACTGCACCGTGTCTTCTATGGTTACCTGAAGAAAAATCCGCTTTTCAGGGTCCATCGTAGTCTCCCACAACTGATGAGGGTTCATCTCCCCTAACCCTTTATACCGCTGTATGTGAAGTCCTTTCCTTGCTATTTTCATGATAAACTCAAGCACCTCAGTTGATGTCCCAAACTCATTATCCACACCCTGATGGCTTATCACATAGGGAGGCTCCCCCATATCCTCTACGATTGCGTAATAACTCCTCAGTTCCTTATATTCCGGGGATTTTATGAAATTAAAGTTAATCAGGAGCCCCTTATTTTGTCTTTCAAGCTTTACCGAATAACTCATGTGCTCTTTATCAAGCACTATCTCACCCCACTCGGTGTCTTTGTACTTTTCTTTTAGTAAGGCAAGAAAGTCCTTAAATTTTTCTTCATCTTTTATAATAGTCTCGATTTCTTTAAATTTCAACACGTATCGGAGCAAATCGCCATCATTTTGCCGCCTTACGTGCCATTCTATTAGTTTTTCATAGGACATCAGTCTTTTAAAGTGGGTTAGAAGCGGTTTACCCCTGACTTTTGAACCCCTGATGGTTGCCTCAAGCTCAGAGACGGCAAGCTCAAAGAGCATATCTTGCATTTCAGTATCGTTTTGTACGTATTTTTCGGTTTTACCCTTTTTAACTTTATACAGTGGCGGCTGAGCTATGTAGAGATAACCACGCTCTATAATCTCCGGCATCTGACGATAGAAGAAGGTCAGTAAAAGTGTTCGAATGTGCGCCCCGTCAACATCTGCATCAGTCATTAGTATTATTCTGTGATAGCGGAGCTTTGCTATATCAAATTCATCGGAACCTATCCCTGTGCCAAGCACCGTGATAAGAATCCGAATCTCCTCGGAGGATAGCATTTTATCAAACCGTGCCTTTTCCACGTTTAAAATCTTACCCCTAAGTGGCAGGATGGCCTGAAACCGCCTGTCGCGCCCTTGTTTAGCTGAGCCTCCTGCCGAATCCCCCTCCACTATGTATATCTCACTCTGTGCAGGGTCCTTTTCCGAGCAATCGGCAAGTTTGCCGGGAAGTCCGGAGTCCTCAAGAGCACCCTTTCTGCGTGTTAATTCCCTTGCTTTGCGGGCAGCATCCCTTGCCCTCAACGCTTGAATGGATTTTTCTATTATTTTTTTAGCCATCGAGGGGTTCTCTTCAAAGTACTTACCCAGTGAGTCATTGACTATTGACTCTACGATGCCCTTTATTTCGGTATTACCCAGCTTCATCTTAGTTTGCCCCTCAAACTGGGGGTTTTGTACTTTTACGCTGATTACTGCGGTTAGCCCCTCTCGCACATCCTCGCCGGATAGAGAGCCGCCTTTCATAAGTCCTGCTGAACTTGCATAGGCATTAGCGGTTCTTGTAAGGGCTGCCTTAAATCCAGTAAGATGAGTCCCGCCCTCACGCGTGTTTATGTTATTGGCAAATGTGTAGATAAGCTCCGTGTAACTGTCGTTATACTCAAGGGCAATCTCCACGTGACAGCCCTCACGCTGCCCGGATATGTAAAGAGGCTTATCCTGCACACAAATCTTGTTCTTATTCAGATGCTCAACAAAAGACACAATGCCGCCCTCATAGATAAACGTGTGCTCCCTGCCTGAGGTCTCCTCGGCAAGCGATATTTTCAGGCCTTTGTTAAGAAAAGCAAGCTCTCTTAAGCGCTGGGCAAGAGTGTCAAAGTTAAACTCGGTGATTTCAAAAACCTTTGGGTCTGGTTTAAATGTTATCTTTGTACCTCTTTTATCTGTCTCACCAACCACTGTAAGCCCGCATGCCGGTTTCCCGCGCTCAAACCGCTGCTGATAAACCTTGCCCTCTTTTTTTATCTCTACCTCAAGCCACTCACTAAGTGCATTTACCACCGAAACTCCTACTCCATGGAGTCCGCCTGAGATTTTATACGCTTTAGAATCAAACTTGCCGCCGGCGTGAAGCTCCGTCAGGACTATTTCCGCTGCGGTACGTTTTTTAGGGTCTCCAGGGTGCACCTCAACCGGTATCCCTCTGCCGTCATCTATAACCGTGCAACTGCCGTCATGATGCAACATAGCCTCCACACACGTACAATGCCCGGCCAAAGCCTCATCCACACTGTTATCCACAACCTCATACACAAGATGGTGAAGTCCCTCAATGCCCGTTGAGCCTATGTACATGGCAGGCCTTGCCTGTACCCCCTCAAGACCTTTCAGTATCTGTATTGACTCTGCCTCATAAGACACATCCCCTTGGCTGCCCTCTGAGACAACATCGTCATGACCGTTATCCATTTTATTTCACCTCTGTGTTACCTGATTATTTTTAAACAACCGATGTCTAAATTTACTAAATACTCTTTTTAACCTTTTTTACTAATACAACGCCGGTTTCCGTGTTAAAAATTATCTTTCTCCCCTGGTTTCCGCCAACATCAGAGCCGGCTATCATTATCCTTTCCTCAGAAAGTATATCCTGAGCTATCATAATGTTACGCTCACCCACATTTAAAAGCCCTGAGGAACTTTCCATTATAGCGCCACCACCAAAAACTTTTGCCTGCAGATTTCTTTTAGTACAACCAAAAGACATCACCTTCTCTATAAGCTTAGTTATTGCTATGTTTCCAAACTTTGGCGAGGCCAGTCCCTCACCGTTCCAAAGCGGCAGCAGGTAGTGGTTCATCCCGCCGCATCGCATCTGCGGATCCCACAGGCACACAGATATACAAGAGCCTAACACCGTGGTTATCTCATAGGGGGTCTTATCGGCAAGCAGAGTTCCCGGATATAAAAAGTGTGTGTTCATCTATAATCTAAAACTGCTGCTCATCGTCATCAAACAGAAAATCATTACCCTCTGAGGAGAAGGAATCCATATCCACCTGACCCTCCAGCTCCTGCAAAGTCAACGTAAACTCCGTCCATTTATCTATCTCAGAGTCAACTGTAATTTTACCGTTTATCAAATCAACGAGAGTCCTTACTATGCTTAAACCAAGACCATGCCCCTTGTGTGCTTTCATCAAACCAAAGTCAACCTGCACAAATCTGTCAAATATTGCTCTCAGATTCTTGTTACTTATCCCTATGCCATAGTCTTTCACCACTATGTGGAGTAATCCATCTGCCTTTGAAAGCTTTATTTCTACAGTGCCGCCCTCTTTGCTGAATTCTATAGCATTACTTATTAAATTAGTCATAATTAACTGTAGTTTTTCAGAGTCGGTTACAAAAAAGAACTCATTTGCGTTGACCTCTGTCTCCTGAGCAAAAACAGGTGAGAAAGAAATAGTAACGCCTTTTTTTGCCGCCATCTTACTAAAAGAATCTATGATACTTGAAATAAGCGAAACCATGTCAACCATTACGTGGGTTAGTGTAGTCTCCCCCGATTCAAGTTCTGCTGCCATAAAGATGTTTTTCAACTGGAAATCCATCACAAATGACTCCTCATGAATCAGAGCGGCTATTGATGCAATATCTGCACAATCAAGGGTTAAAGCATTTTCAGAAAGCTGAGCCGAAAGACCCATTATTGCGGTCATAGGGTTGTTTAATTCATTTTTTATATTTGACAAGAAATTACTCTTAAGCGCCTCTGACTCCTGAAGCCTTGCATTGACCTCCTCAAGTTTCTTTGTCATCATGCGGATATCGGAAAGCGCCTTTTCCTTGTCCTCAAAGCGCTTTCTTATCTCTTCTATAAACTCATCGTCTGTTAATTTTTTCATCATCGCTCTACATCCTCACCGGCATAATTACGCATCTGTAACGTTCTACACCCTCTTCCATAAACAGAGTGGGGTTTTGGCTGTCCAGAAATTTAATAACAACATTTTCAGTTTCCATGCTTAACAGCAGCTCAAGCAGGTACCGCGAGTTATAGCCAACACTCAGCGTATCGCCGTCAAATCTGACATCCATGGAATCCCGCGCCTCACCTAATTCTGGATCGTTTGCAAATATCTCCATCTCATTTTCACTTATATCTATCTTTATGATTTTACTTTTGTCGCGGTTTATCACTGCAACCCTCTTTAGGACCGCTATAAATTCCTCACGGGCTATTACGGCCGTTTTGTCGTTATTTTTTGGTATCACCTGATCATAGGCCGGGTAGGAACCCTCTATGAGTTTAGTTAGAAATTCTTTTTCAAAAAGATTAAATCTGATGTGGTTAGCAGATATATCAAACGATATATCACCCTCGATGCCGGTAAGGAATTTCTTTAGCTCATTTACGGTTTTTCGCGGCACTATGAGTTTTAATTCATCGCTAAAGGGAACGTCTATGTCAGTTTCAATAGCGGCAAGCCTGTGGCTGTCAGTGCCAACCAGCATCATCTTTTTCTGCTCTCCAAAAATATGAAACAGAACACCGTTTAGCGTATAACGCGGGTCGGCCTCACCGGCACTATAGAGTGTCTTTTCAATCATGCCAAGCAAATTGCGGGCATCTATTATGATTTGTTTGTCCCGTTCAATTTCCGGCCACTGAGGATATTCCTCGCTCTCAATACAAGCTATGCGAAAGTAGCTCTTACCGGCTTTAATCGTTACCCAATTATTTTCAGTCTCTTCAAAAACAATTTCTCCGGTAATCTCACGTGCTATTTCGTATAGTTTTTTTGCAGGGAGACAGAATTTTCCCGGCTTTTGCACACTTGCCACCGTTACCGGCTCCTTTATGGCCATATCCAGGTCGGTTGCATATATGGTGCTGCCATCGGCTCCGACACATAACAGAAAATTACTTAGCACAGGTGTAGTAGCCTTTTTCTCTATGATGTTCTGGATGTCTGAAAGCCTTTTCTGCAGCTCAAAGCTGTCTATTCTAAAATTCATATCTCACCACCTCCACACGGTTTTATGGTTTTATTCTGTTTATTAACTGTTCCACTACTTTTCCGAAGTTTTCATCGTTGCCTATTTTACTTTCAACCTGTTTACAAGCATAAATAACCGTAGCATGGTCTTTTCCTCCAAATGACTTTCCTATATCGCCAAGGGATAAATCTGTAAGCTGCTTGATAATATACATAGCCACCTGCCTGGGAACAGTGATTTCTTTAGTGCGTTTTTTAGCCTTTATGTCTATAGGTTTTATGTTAAAGTATTCACATACCATTTTTTGTATATGCTCGGCACTGATAGGTTTGAAATCATCAACAAATATGTCCTTTAAGACGTCTTTTGCCATAGCAATGTTAATAGGGTTTCCCGTAAGGTTAGAGTTTGCCGCAAGTTTTATGAGACAGCCCTCAAGCTCCCTGATGTTAGACCTGATGCGTGAGGCAAGGTAGTAGGCCATATCATCTTGCAGGAAAATCTTCTGGTTTTCCGCTTTTCTTTGTAAAATAGCAACCTTAAGCTCAATTGAGGGCGGCTGAATGTCAGCAATCAATCCCATCGTAAAACGCGACTTCAGACGGTCGGTTATCGAGGTCAGCTCCTTAGGGGGTCTGTCGGCTGAAATTATTATCTGTTTCTGCCTTTCATAGAGAGCGTTAAAAGTGTGAAAAAACTCCTCCTGCGTTTGAGTCTTGTTTGCTATAAACTGGACATCGTCAATAAGCAGAGCATCAAGTCCCCTGTACTTGTCCTTTAATTCTCCCATTTTCTCGTGTCTGATGGCTGATACCACCTCATTGGTAAACTGCTCTGATGAGACGTACATGACAGCAGCATTTGGGTCTCTGTCTATCACCATGTTGCCTATAGCGCTTATCAGGTGCGTCTTACCAAGCCCTACATCGCCGTATATAAACAGTGGATTATATGTTTTTCCCAAAGACTCTCCAACGGCAAGAGCTGCTGCATGGGCAAACTGGTTACTTGGCCCCACTACAAAGTTCTCAAACGTATATTTCGGATTAAGATGAATCCCTTTATTGGCTAATCTAGTTCTGCGGGTTTGCATTATAGTGTCTTTTTTTGCAATCTCGCTTGTCTGCGGCTGATCCACCTTAAAGACAACATTAATCTGTTTTGAAAGCACAGTCTCTAATGCCTTGTTAAACAGTTGCGGGTAATTGTCCTCTATCCATTCCCTGAAAAACCTGTTGGGAACAGACAGCACTGCACTGTGATCTTTAATCTCCAAAGGCTTAACGGGTTTAAACCAAAGCTCAAATGCTGCCCCACCTACGGATTCCTGTAAAACTCCTTGTACCTTCTGCCAAATCTCTTCAATTTCCATAAGTTTTCAACAAATTATCAACAATTGTTAATAATTCCTAAATAACTCCTTTCAAAAAATGATAATAAATTGTTCATATCTAAGTATAATTTTAAATTGTTGATAAGTGTGTAATTTGCGCTAAATACCAAACAAAAAAGCAAACACGATAAGTATCTTTTAAATCTATATTTTTTACAGGTTTTCAACATTTTACCGCCCTCTACTGTTACTACTGTTTTCTTTATATATATAGTAATAGAAGGATTAAGCATTTTTTCTCCGTATTAAATATTCCTTTATAAAAGAACCGATCTCACCATCAAGTACGGCATTAACGTTACCCATCTCGTACCCTGTTCTGTGATCTTTAATCAGCCTGTATGGATGAAGCACGTATGAGCGAATCTGATTTCCCCACTGAATGTTTTTTTTGTCACCTATGATACCGTCAAGTTTTTTCTCCTGCTCTAAGACCTGAAGCTCATAGAGCCTGGATTTAAGAATGCGCATGGCTCTTTCCTTGTTTTTGTGTTGAGAGCGTTCATTTTGGCATGAAACCACAATTGACGATGGCAAATGAGTAATTCTTACAGCCGATGAGACCTTGTTAACGTGCTGGCCTCCGGCGCCGGAGGCTCTAAAGGTATCAATTTTTAAGTCATCGTCTTTAATCTCTACTTCAATATCTTTTTCTATCTCAGGATATGCCAACACGGCGGCAAATGAGGTATGTCTGCGTTTGTTTGTATCAAAGGGGGAAATTCTTACAAGCCTGTGCACTCCTATTTCAGAGCGCAGGTAACCATAGGCATACGGGCCGCTTATAGTCATCATAACGCTTTTAATTCCTGCCTCATCCCCGTTAAGTAAGTCAATAATTTCAGCCTTAAATGAGTTTCTTTCGGCCCATCGTAAGTACAATCTCATAAGCATCTGAGCCCAGTCCTGGCTCTCAGTGCCGCCTGCCCCCGGATGTATTTCCACTATTGCGTCACAGTCGTCAAATTTCCCGCTTAGAAGGTGCTTTAACTCAAGAGAGCCAATTTTTTCCACCGTGCTGTTTAATTTCTCTTCAAACTCGGTTAAGAAAAGCTGGCCGTCCTCCTCATCAAGTATGGACACAGACTCTGAAAGGTAGTTTACATCCCCCTCCACATCAAAATAAGACTTCACTATATCCTGAGCCCTTGACTGCTTTTTCTTTAGCTCTGACACTTTCTCGTGATCAGACCAGTTGTCTTTAACACTAAGCTCTGTCTCTATATCGGATATCTCTTTAAGCAAAGTTTCCACTTCAAAGATAACCTCTGAGATGATTTAATTGCAGCTCAAGAGGTTTTATTTTTTCTTTTATTTCAACAACTCCTGTCATGTGTAATCTACCTCCGTTTAATTACCAAAAGTGCAGTGGCTATGATACTGTAAATAAGGCAAACATAAGCAAATACATCTCCAAAAACAGTGTAAAAAGTTATGTTTCCGTCAGATTTATAAATATCTCCGGTCAGGGTGGTTCTTTCAAAAAGTGGAGTTTTTTGTAATATCAGCCCTTCCGGGCCTACAATAGCTGACACTCCTGTGTTTGTAGCCCTGATGATATATTTCCCGTTTTCCACAGCCCTAAACACTGCCATTGCAAGGTGTTGGTAAGGTCCGCTTGTATCACCAAACCATGCATCGTTACTTATGGTTACGATAAAATCACCGCCATTTCTGTAAAATTTTCTCACCAAATCCGGAAATATAATTTCATAACAAATATGTGTTCCAAAACTCGCTGTCCCGCCGTCTTTAAACCTGGCCCTTGCCAGCACATAATCGCTGCCGGGGGAGAATTCTCCCATCGAGCCTACAAGCTTATCCACAAAAAAAAGCAACTTTCTCAACGGTACATACTCCCCAAACGGTACCATGTGGATTTTATCATAAACGTAATCAATTTTTCCATCTTTTCCTAATAAAACTGCACTATTGGTAAGAATTAAGTAATTACCCGCTCTGCCTCGAATCAGGTCTGTACCAAACAGTAGATTTTTTCCTAAGCGTTTCTGAAAATCAATGAAGTCCTTTGTGTATTTCTCTTCGCTCATAAAGTAAAACGTCAGGGATGACTCCGGCCACACGACAAGGTCGGCATTTTTCGGAGTTTTTTCCAAAGTCAGAGTTTCGTATATGCCGGTAATTTTCTCTCTGTTGTCCCTGTCCATTTTCATTTCCTGCGGAATGTTTCCCTGCACTAATGTAACTGTAACTTTTTCGGTGTAATTTAACGAGGGCAGTCTCTTAATTCCATAAAAGACGGTGAAAGTTATCAGCAGCGAGGCAATAAGAACCGGTTTGAGTTTTTTAACCGGATTTTCTTTAAGGGTAATATCTTTTTCAAAAAAAGCCAGAAACAAAGCGGAATTAAAAAACACAATCAAAAAAGATATGCCATAAACAGAGGTGATGTCAGAGATTTGGATTAGATTAATAAATTTGTACTGAGAGTAGCCAAGGAGTGACCATGGAAAGCCGGTTATAATGATTCCTTTTAAGTACTCAAGACAGACCCATATAAAGGGCGCTCCGTAGCAGGCACGCCTGAGAGACCATTTCTTTGCCATAAGCCACAACATGAGAGCAAACACAGCTATATAGAGGCTTTGATACAGACAAAGCAGAAAAACAATAAACAGGCTTAAAATAAACGGAATACCGCCAAAGTGGTTAAGTGAGTGATAAATCCAGTACTGAGTGCCGAAAAAAAAGAAAAGTCCTGCTATGAGTCCGGAAAATATGGCCTGTAGCTTATTTTTTGCAGCCGTAACAGAGTAAAACAGAGGCAAAAGAGCTGCCCATGCAAGGGAAAAGAGCTCTGGTTTTGGGAAAGCAAGAAACAGCAGCACACCGGAGAGTGACGGCATTAGATAATTAATAAAAAAAGGTTTGGAATTAAGTTTTTTAATTATGCTTGACAACTTACAAGTGAAATTGTGTAATATATCCATTGTGTGGGCAGTTAGCTCAGTCGGTAGAGCAGAGGCCTGAAAAGCCTCGTGTCCGCAGTTCAATTCTGCGACTGCCCACTCTTTTTTTCTTAGTATAAAAGTGCTTATTCATGGTTTTCCATTTAGTAACCATATATTATAAACAAAATTACGGTAAATAAGCTAACAGTGGAGACTTTTTTCCTACCGGGAAAAAAGCTTTCGTTAAAAATAGTTACCATACATTTACAAAACCATCCATTTATGCTATATATAATAAGCATAAATGGAAAAACAGGAAAACTCCCATGAAAATCAATGACTTATTAACGCCCTTTAATCCGTGGCAGCACGTTGACAGTGCGGAAAGCGCCTTTAAACATCTGCCCGCGTTTCACCGACCTGTGTTTGATTCTATTTTCTTTTCACTTAAGAATGTGCCTCAATTATCTCTGTAACCGGTCCACGCCGCGTAGGCAAAAGCACCCTTATCAGGCAAATAATAAGAAAACTGATTAGGGATAAAACACGTGAGGTTGATTTTGTGGTACAGACGTATGCTGGTAAGTATTTACCTATTGAGGTTAAATACAGACATAGCATTGACTTTAAAAAACTAAGCAAAGGTATGGGAGCATTGTGTAAACTGTTAGGAAATACCTGGCCCGGCATTGTAGTTTCAAAACAGTGGGATGATTTTGGAATAAGAGATGACCTGTTTTATATTCCACTTCCGCATTTTCTTCTTTTGTTTGATTAACAACGTTGAGGGGCTCTGTAAAAAACTGCGAAACTTTTTATGCAATTCTTATGTTATTCTTTATTATCATACAGGATACGATGTAATATTATTAAAGGAAAAAAAAAATGAGAGAAATATATAAAGAAGAACAATTTAAGGAATTTAAGGAAATTCTAAGAAAAAGGGCTCAGGGGATTAACTCAGACCTTGCAGGGACAGTTAGTGAGATTATAAAAAATATACGTGACAGAGGGGATGAGGCATTAATACAATATACTCAGCAATTTGACAAGGTAGCTCTTGATAAAATAAGAATACCTGAGAGCGTTATAGAACAAAGCGCGCAAAAAGTTGAGCCAAAAATTGTAAAAGCTCTGAAACTCTCCATTGAGCGGATAAGGCGTTTTCATAAGCGGCAACTCGAAAAGAGCTGGAGACACTCATATAAGGGGGCGGAGTTAGGACAGCTTATACGGCCTCTTGAGCGTGTGGGAGTTTATGTGCCGGGAGGCAAAGCCTCATATCCCTCAACTGTGCTCATGAACGTTATACCGGCACAGGTGGCAGGAGTGAAAGAGATTGCCCTTTGTGTGCCAACACCTCGTGGAGAGCTAAACCCATACGTTATGAGAGCGATATGGGAACTGGGAGTAACAGAGGTTTACCCTGTTGGAGGCGCTCAGGCTGTGGCTGCTATGGCCTATGGCACTGAGAGCATTAAAAAGGTGGATAAAATCACAGGCCCCGGCAACATGTACGTAGCAGAGGCTAAAAAACAGGTTTTTGGCGTGGTTGATATAGATATGATAGCAGGGCCCTCAGAGATTCTCATCATTTCTGATGACTCCGGATACCCGGAGTTTATAGCGGCTGATTTACTCAGTCAGGCAGAACACGATGAGATGGCCTCCTCTGTGCTGATAACAACTTCGGAAACAGTGCTTACCACTGTTAAAAAAATGTTGATAAGTAAACTTGAAACTCTTAAAAGAAAAGAAATAGCGGAAAAGTCACTTAGTAATTTCGGAGCACTGGTTTATGCCGGAGATTTAACACAGGCCTTTGAGTACGCTAATGAGATAGCACCGGAACACCTTGAGATAATGGTTAAAAACCCGGATGAGTGTTTGGATTTGGTGAAAAATGCGGGAGCAGTTTTTATTGGGAATTATTCACCGGAACCGCTTGGCGACTATTGCGCAGGGCCAAATCACACGCTTCCCACAAACGGCACATCGCGCTTTTTCTCGCCCCTTGGCGTCTATGACTTTCTAAAGCGGACGAGTTATATAAAATTTTCAGAGGCCGGCTTTTTGGGCATTGCCGATGTCGTTTATGATTTGGCCTCGTGTGAGGGACTACACGCCCATGCCGACTCAGTGATGGTTAGATTAAACAAGCTTAAGGGGAGTATGTGAAAACCCGTAAGTTTACCTAACTGCTACACTCCCTTGCATATCTGTGTAGGCTATAAGGCCACTGCAATTCTTATCCGGATAGAACTCACGCAAAATGCGCAAATACTCTTTTATCTGTGACACGTAGCCTGTTTCATTGTCTGCCCCTCCGGTTTTATAGTCTATTACGCAGACACTGTCCTTATCAATTACCACCCTGTCCATTCTGAGTGTGACTCCGGAGCTAGTTGTGTACTCCTGTTCATTTTTTAACACTCTTGATTCCGTATAAATAAAATATGGTTTTATGTCATCCCTGTGTAAAAACCGGAGGAGCAACTCAGCCGTCTCTCCCACATCAAATAAGTTTCCGTATTCAAGATTTACCATTTCAACAATCCTGCTTAATGTACTTTTAAAATCATCGGATATGAAGTCAACAAAAAAGAGTATTCGGTGGATAAAATCCCCTCGCTGCTTTTCTCCGATATTTATTGGTGTAAGGTTTACACCAAAGTGATACGGTTTTCTTAATGTGTGAAGTATTGGCAGCACATCAGAAGTGTCTTCGGAAACCTCTGCGGCTGACACACACTCTCTCTGTCCTGCCTCAGTGCTGCCATCCGGGAAAAGTTCAAACGGATATTTACCTCCATCTGTAGCAAGTATCACGTAGAGTTCGCTCTTAGCACGGGTCAGAGAGACGTATAGGGCGTTGAGTTTATTTACAAGCTCTTTGGTTTTCTCCTTTTCGTAGAGATCATTTAAAGGAGAGTTATCATCATAGTGAGAAATAGCAGCAAGAATCTTTTTATTTAATTTTAAGAGACTTACATCACTATCCCCCTCCAAAATATAATCAAACGGCCTGTCTTTCTGCCCATACAGGATAACTACAGTGACCGGAAATCCAAGCCCCTTAGACTTATGTACGGTCATCACAGAGACGGCATCCTCAGTCTTTGGCACATCTATATTCCACTCCTGAGATGTACCGTCCCCATGTGCGGCAAAATTAACAAAGTCCCTGAGACTGTTTGTACCGCTCTCTTCAAACGCTTTAATCACCTCAAGGATTTTTACCAGTGATGCCTCTGAACTCATCTGTGTATGGCCAAATACGTTAAATACACGGTAAATCTCAGTGACAAGGTCATATAGAGGGAAGTATCCGGCAGAGTTAAAAAGCTCTTCAAAGAAGCTGCTCCAAAGCTCCGGGTAATCTGCCTGAAAGCACTTATAAAGCGGAGAGCTCTCCCTCCTGTGATTAAAGAGAAACGTTCGGATTTCATCCAAAGTAATTGTCTGGCCATTAAGAGCCGCCGCACTTTCAAATATCCTGCCGCTTAGAAATGTTGCAAATGAAAGGTCATCAAGCGGAGAGTCAAGAAAATTAAGAAGAGCAACAACTTCACATGCCGCATTGGTTTTTCTTATATCAAGACTGCTGTATGATATAAACGGGATGGCCTCAGATTTGCCACTCCGGCTCTCTATGCCTTTTTCGTTAAGCCACGTTGAGATGATGACCACGTCATCGTTTCTCATTGTAAGCACTGCTATGTCTTTGTATTTATAACCCCTTAATTTTAAGTCATCCAAAATTTCATAGAGTTTTTGTTTTACCGGCTCTGTCTCTGATATTTCATCGCTAATCTGCGGAGAGTTTACGGTATCCACTCTGACAAATCCGCAAGAGGATGCACTGCCTGTGTCTTTGGCAGTTTGGGTATAATCTGAAAGGCCACTAAGTTGTGCTGCAAAGTTATATGTCTCATGTTGAGGCATAATGTGCTTAAAAATCTCCTCGTTAAAATCAAGGATGGGCTTTTGCGATCTGAAATTAACGCTGAGTTCCGCCACTCTGTGCTCGGCAGACAGAAATGGACGCTCCTCCCCACTCTCAGCTTCAAACGATTTCATAATGCTGTAGTCGGCATCCCTGAAGCCATAAATTGCCTGCTTAGTGTCCCCCACAGCAAAGAGACTCCCCCCCTGTGACAATGAGTTTTCTATCAGAGGGTATAGGTTTTTCCACTGAATCGGGGATGTGTCCTGAAACTCATCAATCAGATAGTGATAGATTGTCTCTCCAAGCCTGAAGTACACATCCGGAACAATATCGCCATCAATGTAGAAGGAGAGTTTTCTGCTGATGTCTTCAATAAACACCTTACCTTTTTGTTTTTTAGCATGCTGCAGTGTTGCGGCAAAAGCCTCATATGCTCGTATAAACGGGATAAAATACGTGCGGCTGAAGACCTCTGCAAATTGCCCGATAAGGGACGTAAGGTCTCTCCAGGCCGAGACCGCCTCATCATAGAGTGCTGCCTCCGGGCTTTTTTTAGCAGGTTTTTTAACCGGTGGATTTTTTAGTCCCCGATTTATTATGTCTGCAAATTTACCTCTCTGCACGCTCCTTAGTATTTCCCCAAATGAGCTGTTTCCGCTTATTGTAAGCCCCGACTCTAAGATAAATTCATTAAGTTTTAAAGCGGCGTCTTTTATTTTTCCCTTTATTTTTTCCGCTGCAACCGTATTTCCATAAACAATCTGCACGGACTTCGTTTTTGAGATTTTTTTGTATATCTTCTTTATTTCATCTAAAATTGTACGCGAGGGATCCCATAGGAACCGGGAATCCTCCGTGCGGTTTTCAATAATTATCTTTACAATGTCTGAAACCATAGCTCCCTGATGTGTGCCCTCCCTGACACTGCGTAAAAACACCTCAAAGGCATACTCCATGATCTCATCACCATTAAGCATGATTTCAAAGTCCGGTTCGTACCCAAGGTCAAGCACCGAGGACTTAAACACCGAGGCCATAAAGCTGTCTATGGTTTTAACCTGAAAGTCTGTATAGTGGTTTAGTATTTCATCAATCAAAAGACATGCCCGTCTGAGGATTTCCTCCTCCGGCAGGTTTATAATCTCCTTAATTTCTGTGGCTCTTGAATTGTAACCGAGGCATATTTCCTTTAGCCACAGGACAATCCGTTGCCGCATCTCTTTAGCAGCATTATTAGAAAATGTAATTGCAAGAATATTCCTGAGGCGGTTTTCAGGTATCTTACCTGAAAGCACAAACTGCACGTAACGCTTGGTGAGGGTATGGGTTTTACCAGAGCCTGCCGATGCCTTAAGAACGACAACATGAGGAAACACCTCAGTGTCATCTCGCTTAAGAACGGCATCTGCCATATTAAGTGTTTAGCGTTGCAAGATATCTACTTGATTGTCAGAACTGTAAACGGGTTATCTTTTAAAATCTTATCCACTCTGTAAGGAGGTCCGGTAACAACAAAGTCTGCAACCCCGTTTTCGTCTATGTTATTCCCATGATATACCCACTTGCCAGTCCATGACATTTGCACCTGAATAGTGTTGGCTTTAATATCCACCCACTTAGGTGTAAAAGATAAATCGGCTGATGAGAAGTCTGTTGCTGACGCTTTGAAATTAGAAGAGAAGCCCTCATCGGTTGTGTATCTTCTCATGGCAGCCTCATCTTTTTGGGCATAGGCTGTTTTCAGCAAGTATATCGTCTCTATAACACTCTGTGCAGTTTGTGATTCATTAGACACAGGTTTTATAGTTTTTTTAGAACAAGCCATAGTTAAGAATAAAGATATTATTGACAGCACAAGTATTTTTTTCATTTTAATAACTCCTTATAATTTATAATCAAATTAATAGCCTGCGTATTTTTACTTGAAACGGTAAGCTTAACCGTTCTCATCAGCTTTCATTGTTTTTGTTGTTTCATCAGCGGTAACATTTCTTACTTGCAGGAAAGCCTTCGCCTCGTCAACCTTAACAGAGAGGGTCTCTAAAATTTCGAGACCTTTCTGAGGGGTCAAACCAAGGCGCTTCCAATCCGTATCGGTAAGAGGCTCCTTAAGCGCAGCCGCTATGTCGTCGTCATAGCCATTAATTTTACAGTAGTAGTTGGCGATGTAAACGACGGGCACCATTGGCGATTTTTCATTGCCGCCCGATTTGTTGTGATGGTATCGGATAGATTTGACCAGATCAGGCAACAGAGCCCACTTCTCTGCAATCAATGCTCCAATTTCTGCATGGTCCATGGAAAAGAATTTTTTTTCTTTAACTATTAATTTTTCAAATTCAGTTGTTTTTTTAGCAATATGGAAATAATCCCGTGGAAAATGTTTTATTAAAAAAATCTTTCCAATGTCGTGAATTAGCCCTGCAATGAAAAACTCCTCCCGTTTAACAGGGTCTGTAACTACGACAGTTGACAGCAGTTTACAAGCGACAGCAGTGGCAAGGCTGTGTTCCCAGAATCTGTCCACGTTAAAAGAAGGGCCGTGTGAGGGATTAAACGAGGAAAGCACCTCGGCGCTTAATGCAAGATTCTTGATGGTATTCATGCCAAGAAGGATAATGGCACGGTTTATGGATGTCACCTTCTGCTGGATGCCAAAGTAGGCGGAGTTAATTAAATTTAACACCTTTGTGGTAAGGGTTGGATCGAGTTTTACCACCTGAACAAGGTCTGCTGCAGAGGAGCTGTCATTATTAGTAAGAGACACAATCTTTGCGATAGTAGGCGACAGTGCCGGAATCTTTTCTATGTATGCTAAAATTTTCTTTTGCATATAAGCCTGTTCTTTTTGGGCTACAGCGCAACCACAACCCAGAGTTCGGAAATGAGTATATCAAAAACAGCAGAGTTTTTTCAAATTTTTTTAAAAAACTCTTTATAATTAGTTTAATTTGCTGTAAATTCCAGACTTATTTTGAAAACTTTTTACTTTCAATTATTTTCAATTCTTTTTTTATAACATCATGGGAAATCCAGCCATAACCGACACAGCCAAGTTTATAGAACAGCTCTTCAAGGTCTTTGTCTTTCCAGTCTGGTTTTCCCCTGCGGGCAAGGCTCCCTGAGACATAAGGCACAAAGGAGGCAAGAAACAGCTCCAGGTATCCGGCTGCCGAGTCATCATACCGGCCCTCTTTTGTATCATCTATTTCCCAGTCAAGCGTCCATAGCTTTATCTCTCCGTCGTCACCTGCCGAAAAAGCATGTCTGCCATGACGGCTCAACAATACCGAGTTTATCCCTAACTGATGCCCCTTAAACACTCGCACGCAGCTTTCCGACCTGATATCCCAAAGCCGTACTGCATTGTCGTTACTGCCGGAAAGTAAGAACTTGTTATCTGAGCTTATGCTTACTGTGGTAACGCCTGCCGTGTGTCCCTCAAGAGTTTTTACACATTTTCCCAAAGACAGATCCCACACTCTTATACTCATGTCCTCGCTGCCGGTTACTGCAAGTTTTCCGTCTAAACTTAACGCTACCGTGTTTATTACATCGGTGTGTCCCTCATAAGTGGCAAGAATTCCTAAAAAGTTAGCCGTTGTCATCTCCCACATTTTAAGTTTTCCATCAGCACAGCCTGTTATAAAAAACCGGTTATCAGCGTTTAAAGAAACAGCCATTACAGGGTCAGGATGGCCGTCGTATGTTCTAATAAGCCGCCCTGTGGTGATATCCCAAACCTTTACGGTTTTATCGTCCCCTGAGGTAACTGCCAAATGGTGATCGTTACTCAGACATACACTGCGTACCACTCCCTCGTGTCCTTTAAGGGCTCTCATCTGTTTACCTTTTTTTATGTCCCAGAAGCTTATGGTTTTATCCATTGTGCCTGCCACTGCATACAAACCGTCCTCGCTCAGATGTACACTGGTTATGCCGGCAGGGAATCCCTTAAATGTGTTAATTAAATCGCCGCTTTCTATATCCCAAAGCCGAATGGTTTTATCTATGCTGCCGGTAAGCAGAAGTTTGCTGTGGCTGTCAGCCGAAATTGATGTAACAGCACCGCTGTGTCCTTTAAACGTGGTACCCTCCCAGCCGCCCACAAATGTGTGGCGGGGGAAACGTAAATACAGCTTCATCCACAGAGTCAGAGCCTCGATGTCACGGCTAAACCCACGCTGTGAGCGTGCTTTTCTTATGTGAGACGCTGCTTTCTTAAAATTGCCCTCCGTAAAACGTTTCTTTGCCTCCGTAAGCTCCTGCGAGTAGGCTGCCATGGCTGAAAATGCCGCCTCGCTCTTTAGCACCTGAGAGAGCATCATAGGGGCACGGAAAGACTCCCTGTTAGAGGAGACCTCCCAGAATTTTACCAGTTTATCGTTGCCGCAGGTTGCGGCAAATCTGCCATCCTCTGAAAGAGCCACTGCGTTAACTGGCTCCGTGTGTCCTTCAAAGGTACGCATACATCTGCCAGAGTCAACCGCCCACTGTATCATTGTCTTATCATGGCTTACCGAGACCAACGTCTTACCGGCTGAATCCACAAAAACTCCGCTTACCGCCTCACCATGACCGTACATGGTTTTACTGTATATACGAGTGGTTAAGTCCCATAGTTTCACAGTCTTGTCGGCTCCGGCTGAGGCCATTGTCTGGCCGTTTTTACTTACTGACATAAAATTAACAGCACCGTTATGCCCCTTAAACGTGTGCAGACATCTCAGGCTGGCAACCTCCCACAGGCGTATTGTGCCGTCTTTGCACGCTGAAACCACAAGCTTTCCATCCTTTGTCAGATAAACTGAGGTTACGTCCCCTTTGTGTCCGACAAAAGATCTCAGATACGTGCCCGTGCTTGTATCCCATAGTTTTATTGTTTCATCCGAGCTGCCGGATAAGGGGTTGCGTCCGCCCGGCTCTATAAACACCGAGGTGACTCCCTCCATGTGGCCTTTAAATGTTTGAAAACAGTAACCGCTTTTAACATCCCACACTCGTACGGTTTTGTCCAGGCTGCCGGAGATTATAAGAGTTGCATCGGGTAGCATATAGGCCGAAAGGATGCCGTCTGCGTGTCCTGTAAAAGTTTTCAGACATGTTCCTGTTTCTGTATCCCAAAGGCGCAGCGTTTTATCAAGACTGCCCGATACGGCTATCCTGCCGTCAGCGCTTAAGCCAACGGCGGTTACAGGTTCATCATGGCCTGTAAAGGTTTTCAGGCAGCCCTTTGACCGCCCTTTTTGAGATTCGGCATACACTATTGCATATCTTATGTCTTCAAGGTGCGTTATAGTTGGATCTATATCATTAAGGTACTTTAAGGCAAGTGCGCAGTCGTCCCTTTCAAGGTGCACAAGACCTGCCAGGTATTTCACGATAGGGTTTTCCGGGTGTGAGCGCTGAACCTCCTCCAACAACCTGACAAGTGCGTTATCGGTCATACTTGCTCCCCGCCACTGCGTCAGTCCGAGGTTAAAGCTGGATTCCGGATGATGGGGCTGAATCCGAAGCGCCTCTGTCCAGAGCCTTTCTGCCTCCTCCTCTCTGCCAAGGTCAAGGAGAGACACCGCTCTGTTATTTAGGCTGTCGGCTGTTGCCATACTGACCTCAGGAGCCGTACGGGCATAATTTTTGCCGGTTAACTTTTCATATATTTTTATGAGTTCAGAAGCCACATCAGACATACTATCCGGCCGTTCTATCGGGTTTTCATTAAAGCATCTGGCAAGGAGTTCAGCTAATTCATCAGGCATAGCGGGCAAACTCTTATTACTTAGTCCATCAGCCACACTCTCATGATACCACTTAAGAGCCTCCCCGGCCACCGTGCCCGAGGGCCAGGTCACCTCCCCCGTAAACATCACAAGCACTGACACCGCCCATGACCAGATATCTGTTTTAAGAGAGAGTTTTTCCTGATTAGCCTGCTCAGGAGAACAAAAAGCCGGCGTCATCCCTCCCGGAGTTACTAATTTATTTAAGCCATAGTCTTCAAAACTATCCTGGCCGTATGACATTCCCACAGCTTTGGCAAGCCCAAAGTCAGTCACTTTGGCTATACCCTCTGAGGTCATCATAACATTAGCCGGCTTTACATCCTGGTGAATAAGCCCTTTTTCGTGGGCATAGTGAAGCCCCCAGGCAAACTGTATCGAAGCATCAAGGATAGCATCCAGTGTGTTTAACTTGCCGTCATGAATCCAGTCGTTTAAACTCCCGCCATCCACGTACTCGGCAAAAACCATTGGGACCTCATCCACCTCCCTTACGTAGTAGCAGCTGACTATGTGCGGATGGAGTCCCAGATTAACCCACGTCTCAGCCTCCCGCTCGAAATTCTCTGACCCCCCCGCTCTTGCCAGCTCCGCCGACTTTGGACATTTCACGGCAAGGTCAACATTCCAGCCCTTATGCTTAACCTTATATACCTTGCCCATTCCGCCCTCACCCAAAAGCCCTGACACCTCGTAGAGGTCTAAAATGACGTCCCCAACGTTCCACGAACAGCCGGAGCCCTTTTCCATGGTCTGCATAGATGCAGAGGACTGCTCAGTCCGGTATTTTTCTATTTTAAACGTGCTGCCGCATTTTTTACACTTAGCATTTTTGCCAGTCAAAGATGACGACACACTATATTTCGATCCGCAAGTCGGGCAAGCCGTTATGATAGGCATATTTTTATACTCTTTTTCATAAAATGTTTTTTAATGGTATCAGTATGATGTAAAATGATAATCATATCCGGATGGCTCACTGAGTTTTCCAGTAGTAAATCCGCTCCTCCTTATCAAGGCCTTTAAGCGTATAAGAGCCTATGGGCAGAGCTTTAAGTTGTGAAGTGGGGTTAAGGTTACTCCAGAAGGAGTCGGTCATAAGTATGAATTCTTTGTGATGGGCGGTCAGCCGTTCATTTACCTTTGGCTCTCTGTGTCTGAGGTCTTCAAGGGAAAAGACAGCGTGTGCGTTTCGTCCTGTGCGTTCTCCCTCTGCAGTGAGCCGAACTGAACCCCAGTGCAGGGCTATGGATATTTGAACCGGAATCTTAATGTGGCGCAGTATTCCAGGAGAGAGTTTTAAAGCTGCGCTCAGCGCTGCGTCAGCTGAGCTAAAAATAGCGAAAAACCCATCCCCGGTGCATTTAAGAAAGGCGTGTTTTTCATTCTGAAGTGATTTTTCAAGCAACTGGCCTAGAGCCGATATGACTTTGACAAGGTGAGTTTCACCCAGTTTTACAATTCTGGTTGACCCTACTATGTCAACAACTAAAAGTGCCTCCGTGCGCTCTTCAAAAAACTCACTGGGTGGAATCAGTATGCTGCCCTCGGAGCTGTAAGCCTCATCGAGGAGGTCATCAGCCTGATTTTCGGCACCGGGTGGAATTATACCAATCCTTGTGCGTCCAACAGCAAACCACGAGGGCAGAGGCAGGCTCACTGCTCCCTTTATACGTTTGCCGTTTAGGTATGTGCCGTTTCGGCTGCCCAGATCCTCTAAAATCAACTCACCCCCCTCCACCCTGACAACACAGTGGTTCCTTGATATGGTCTTATCCACCTTCAAACACAGGTTATTGTTAGAAGACCTTCCTATCGTAAAAGACGGCGCAGTCACAGGTAAGCTAAACTGCGGCGGAGTTTTATCCAGATTTACAACCAAAGCAGCAAAATCCGTGGTCTCTGAGGTGTCTTTTTCACCTGAGCCGTACTTTTCGGTGTCAGAGATGGTTACGGGAGTAATGTCGCTGTCAGTGTTGCTATCAGAGAGGTAGTCAGCTATAATCACGGTGATATTGTCAATGCCGCCGCCCTCGATAGCTGCTTTAATCAGTGAGGCACAGGCTTTTTCCGGCTCAGCGAAGTCCATCAGTGTTTTCCTTATATCATTGTCGCTGACCATTCCGGTCAGTCCGTCGCTACAAAGCAAAAACCTGTCACCGGGCTGTGGCACCATAAATTTGGTTTCGGGCAGCGCATCACCTGTCATACCTATACAACGTGTGATTTTTCCTCTGGCCGGATGGCTTTGAATATCCTCCTGGCTGATTTCTCCGGAGTTTATCAACACCTGTATGACAGAGTGGTCCATGGTAAGCTGAGTGAGGGAGCCGTGTCTTAGCAGATATGCTCTGCTGTCTCCCATGTGGGCAACAATGGCCTCCCGGTTTCTTATTAGCAATAAAACAACCGTGGCGCCCATGCCGGAAAGCCCCGGTTTGGATTTACTTATAAGCCGTACGTGTTCATTAAGCTCGGTGAGGGCTGAGGAAATTGTCTCGATAGCGTCCGGGCCTCTGAGGCTAACGATGTGGTGCATATATTTAATTAAAAGGCCGGGCAGGTTTTCAACGACTTCTTTGCTGGCAAGATCCCCTGCGGCATGTCCTCCCATACCATCGGATACAATAAACATGCCGTGTTCCGGGTTCATGGACAGGTTGTCCTCATTTCTTTGGCGAACCAGCCCCTTGTCGGTTAAGCCTGCGAATGTTATCGCTTTATTCATAATGCACCCTCCAGCGCTCGCTTAAAATCAAGAGCGGTTTTGATTTTAATTTCAGGCTGGTCTATAAGTGCCTCATCAATCACCTCGGCCAGCTTCTTAGGTATGTTGGGATTCCTCTTCAGTATGGGTACCGGTTTGCTCTGAAGCACTATGTACCATGGGTCTTTGCCTTTTGGGAAATCTCTGGGAAAACGCCCGGTAAGCATGTAATAAAATGTGGCTGCCATAGCCCAGACATCTGCCTCCGGTTTTGAGTACTTGAAATTTATCACCTGCTGTCTGGACATAAAAACAGGGGTGCCGGCAGATGCTCCGGTGCGGGTGTAACCGCTTAAACCTGCAGCATCAAATGCTTTACCCAATCCAAAATCTGCTATTTTTGTTAATCTTGTTCCAGAGGCTTCTGTTAAGAATATGTTAGTAGGTTTTATATCTCTGTGAATTAATCCCTTTAGTGTTACAATAGAGGCGTCAGCCAGTTTGACGTTAGGAATTTCAAGTGTATGGGCATAGTGCAGCCCGTCAAGAGATTGCAGTATCATATTGGTGGCCTCCTCGACACTTAGCCGTCCACCCTGTGCCATCATTATTTTATCTATACTGCCCCCCTCGCAGTACTCAAGGGTGAAGTAAAAGGTGCCGCGTGAGTTACCGTAGTCAAGCAGTTGCACGACGTTTGGGTGTTTTAAGTGTTTGGTGTTTTCCACCTCCCGAAGAAACATCTCCTTGGAGCGCTCATTGACGGCAACCTCTGAGAGCATCACCTTTAGAGCAACATCTCTGCCGGTCTCTATATGTTTGGCAAGATAGACGGCGCCCATGCCGCCCTTTCCGATTTCTTTTAATATTTTATATCCGTGGATTTCAAGTGTATCTTTGTCTTTTTCCTCTGCCGGCACAAGGGATTTCACTACCTGCATGGGATCGTCACGGCAGACGGTGCAAAGCCCTGAGGACTGTTCAACACTGTCTTTACTGAGGGTTTTTCCACAGCCGGTGCATTTGGCCAATGGGGTAACAGTATCCTTTTGAGTTTTATTTTCAGTGCAGGTCTTACAGATATAACTACCGTCCTTGGTTTTGTACTCAGCAATATTATCAAAGGGTAAATCAGACCCGCATACTGAACATGTTGGGGATTCATACGTTTTGACTTTAAAAACAGTCGAACCGAGTTTAATTTCATCCCCTTTTTTCAGATCGTATTCGGGAAACTCCAGCTGAGATATTTCGTTAATGTCCTGAGTTTTCTGGCGTTGGCCAATCTTCATGCCATTGACATAGGTGCCGTTTAAGCTGCCGAAGTCTTTGATTCTTATGCCGGGTGGGTTTATATCCAAAAGACAGTGGTGGCGGGAAATTGTGCGGTGTTCATCATCATCGGGAAGGCGGGGGCTGCAGTCAACACCCCTGCCAATTATGCAGGTGGTACGCTCCAAAAATTTATATTTTTTACCTTTGAGCTTACCCTCCGTAACCTCAAGGACGACTTTTGCCGGCAAAACGCCCTCCGTATGATTATTAATTAATAAAATTGCTGACGCTAACCCGGTTAATTAACCCCTGCTGCCGTTTTTTAATTGTGCGCTTCTCCATGAATACCCCTTCAGCAGTCAGCGGTTGCCAGAGATAGCGCTTTCATTTCACCACGTCAGACTATAGCAAAGTCACACTGTTTATGTCAATATTGGCAGGTTGCAGTGTTTCAACAAAAAAATAGTTTAATGTTTATTTATCACTTAAATTCCCTTATCATAATTCCTTTTTTGACAGCTTTGTGGTAATATAATGCAGGTGTACGGGATAAAATATGAAAAAAATCAAAAGTTTTTTTATGTTGAGTAAAATACCAGTAATTGTGTAAATTAACAGACTATGAATATATTTACTATAAATCCTGATGACACAGTTTTACTGATTGTGGATATACAGGAAAAGTTAGTGGCTGCTGTTGAAGACAAAGAGGCACTGACAGCTAACACCTTAAACCTTGTTGAGACGGCAAAACTCCACAGTATGCCAATAGTAGTAACCGAACAGTACCCTAAAGGCATAGGTTCCACCATAAAAGAGCTGAAGGATGCCCTCAAGGGAATTGAAATCTGTGAAAAGATGACATTTAGCGCCTGCGGCATAAAGAATTTCTGCGAGGAAAAGCTTCACAAAAAACCAAAGGTGCTGCTATGTGGAATAGAGACACATGTTTGTGTTCTTCAGACCGCTTTGGATTTATTGGCTAAGGGGTATGTAGTTCATGTGGTGAGTGATTGTGTTTCATCAAGGCGGGGGTACAATAAAGAGGTGGGGTTGCGATTTATGTACGATGCCGGAGCTGTGATAACGACGGCTGAGACGGCAATTTTTCAAATACTAAAACAGGCTGGGACTGACAACTTTAAAGCCATATCAAAGAGGATAAAATAGGATGGGTAATGGAGTAGCGGTGGATTTTTCAAAAGACGTGGATGGACTTAAGAGCCGGGTGTTTTACGATATTTTAAATATCGTGGGGCGTGTGTTTGTAATTGTGAAGTATGCTCAGGATGTGATAATAGGGGACAGGGGGTTTCTGGAAACAGAAAAGCACAACGGACTGGTGCTTGTGTTTAACCAGAGAATGGATTTTACATGGGGCCCTGATGGACTGATTGAGGCGGTGTTACAGTTTGACGGCAAACCAGAGGCCTGCAGCATCCCCTCAGAGCATATACTTGCCATATACTCACCCGAGGTTCAGGTGCAGTTTGTCTCCATGTACCAGAGGGAGGATATAAACACTCCCAAAGAAAACGTTACAACTGGCACTGATGAAACACAGCAGCAGGCTGCTTTCGATAACGTACTTCGGGTGGATTTCACAAAGAAAAAGAAAAAGTAGCCCGTGTCTGCCGTTAAGTCTTACGATTGTATAGTTACAGGGGGTGGGCATGCCGGAACTGAGGCCGCCCTTGCCGCAGCAAAGATGGGGCTTTCCACATGTCTTTTCACTATGAATCTTGACACAATAGGGCAGCTTTCCTGTAATCCTGCAATCGGAGGACTTGCTAAGGGCCATATTGTAAGAGAGATTGATGCCCTCGGAGGCGTGATGGCACAGGCTGCCGATTTTGCCGGTATTCAGTTTCGATTGCTTAACCGCTCTAAAGGGCCTGCCGTATGGTCTTTGCGGGCTCAGGCTGACAGGGTGCTCTACAGAGTTTATATAAAACGGGTGCTTGAGGAAACAAAGAATCTTGACATCAAACAAGGCACCGTTACCTCTCTCACTTTTGATAAGTCGAGAAACCGGATAACCGGCGTTGTTACCTCTCTCGGCACTGTGTACCATAGCAAGGCTGTTATAGTAACAACTGGTACATTCCTAAACGGATTAATTCACATTGGGCTTCAGAGTTTTTCAGCAGGAAGAGCGTGGGAGTTTCCATCAGTGGGGCTCTCTGAGTCATTAAGTGAGCTGGGCCTTAAAATAGGCAGGCTTAAAACCGGCACCCCTCCCAGATTAGACGCTAAAACCATAGATTTCAATAAAGCCGAGCCTCAGTGGGGAGACAATCCTCCGGTGCCGTTTTCCTTTTCGACAAAGGCAATACTGAATCCTCAACTGCCCTGCTATATTACCTACACTAACGAAAAAACCCACGGGATAATACATAAATCGCTTGACCGCTCTCCGCTCTACAGTGGAAAGATAAGTGGCAAGGGCCCCCGGTACTGTCCCTCGATAGAGGACAAGGTGGTGAGGTTTTCAGAGCGTCTGCGGCATCAGGTGTTTCTGGAGCCAGATGGCCTGAACACCTCCGAGTACTATGCTAACGGGATTTCAACAAGTTTGCCGCTTGACGTGCAAATTGAGCTGGTACATAGCATTGCAGGGCTTGAGGGGGCAGAGCTCATGCGTCCCGGTTATGCTGTGGAGTATGACTTTGTGTATCCGGCTTGTCTTAGGCACACGCTTGAGGTTAAAGGCATAGAGGGGCTCTATCTGGCAGGCCAGATAAACGGCACCTCAGGGTATGAGGAGGCGGCAGCCCAGGGTCTTATTGCCGGTATGAATGCTGCATTAAAAATAAAGGGAACGCCGCCGCTTGAGCTTCAGCGCCATGAGGCCTATATCGGGGTCATGATTGATGACCTTGTCACTTTAGGAATCACCGAGCCCTACCGGATGTTTACCTCACGGGCGGAGTACAGGTTATTACTAAGGAACGACAACGCAGAACTCCGGTTGAAAGAAAAAGGCTATGCCGCAGGGCTTGTTGATGAGAGCAGGTACGAGGAGTTCAAAAATAAACTAAATAGCTTTAATGCCGAAATGCAGAGGTTTAAAACTCAACGTCTTAAGCCTGATGAGATAAACACATCCCTTATAGAAAGAGGAATGTCTCCGCTAACTGAGCCCTCAACGCTTGAGCAGTTACTGAAAAGGCCTGGTGTTGATTATGAAATGCTTGAAAGCGTTAGTGCGCCCGATGTGGAGTTACCACCTGATTTAAAACTTCTTGTTGAGGCCGAAATAAAATACGAGGGATACATAAAACAGCAGGAGGCGCTTGTTGAGAAAATGAAGAGACTTCAGAATAAGCGAATTCCGGATGATTTTAATTATAAGGAAATCGGAGGGCTTTCAACCGAATCACTTATGAAACTTCTTGAAGTAAGGCCGGAGACAGTTGGGCAAGCGCAGAGAATACCCGGAGTGACCCCATCCTCAATTTCCATGATTTTAGCATACCTTGAAAAAAGAAAAAGAACAGAAAACCAACGCTGAAGCGGCTCTGACTGAGGGCCTGAGGGCGCTGTCTATAGAGCCGTCTGCAAGTATTGTTGAATCCTTTATGACATTTCTGCAGGAGCTTAAAAAGTGGTCAAAGACTCACAACCTTACTGCTATAACAGAGGATACAGAGATCGTTACAAAGCATTTTCTTGACTCACTGCTCTTTCTTAAAGGAATTCCCGATGAAGCAAAAACTTTGCTTGACGTTGGCTCCGGTGCGGGGTTTCCCGGGATTCCAATAAAAATAGTACGCCCCGAACTTGTGGTTACACTCATGGAGCCGAGAAAAAAGCGGGTAGTGTTCCTGAGACATATGATACATATTTTAAAACTCCCTGACACAGATGTGTATGAAGGCAGACTTGAGGACGTTGGAATTGCTGAGAACACCCCTCGCTATGACTGCGTTGTTGTGAGAGCGGCATTAAGTTTTGCGGATTTTACCCGGCTTGCCTCACCACTCATAGGTACTCACGGCTGCCTTGTACTGGGAAAAGGGAAAGGATATGAAAGTGAGATTCAAAAAAATACCGATGATTACAAAATTGATATAATTCACAGTAATATTCCACTCACCGAGACAGAGAGATTTATTCTGGTAGTAAAACCAGCCGGATTGAGCTCATCCTAAGAAACTTTCCAGAACAATTTGTTTTTAAAGGATTTTTATCCGCAGATTACGCAGATTTTCACAGATTGTTTTTTCATCTGCGTCCATCTGCGGATTATATCTTTTTTTATTACCTATAAATACCTTTTATATCAATCGTTTCATCCTAACAGCCAGCTTTCTTCTATTTATTAATCAGATAAAATATGTTAAAATCTCCCATACACTAAGTAAGTTTCTATATGTCATAAAAGACAGGAGACCTTGGGAACTTGGGAGAGGATGTAAAAGTATATATTTCTTCTACGTATGAAGACCTGAAAGACTACAGGGATGCCGTTATGAAAGCACTACGTAAGATAGAAGCCCAACATGTAAACATGGAGGATTACTATGCGAAAGATGACCGCCCTGTAGATGTATGCCTTGCTGATGTTGCTAAATGTGATATATATGTCGGGATATTTGCCCGGCGTTATGGATTTATTCCCGATGATTACACTCAATCAATTACAGAGCTTGAATACAGAAAGGCTGTGGAGTTAAATAAACCGACTTTCAATTTTTTACTTAAAGATGAAGTTGACTGGCCTAATCAATACTGTGCTATTGACAATGATAAAAGATGGCTTAATAAGCTTAAAGACGAACTTAAAGGGAAAAAGACAGTTGCATGGTTTACAGGTTGCCATGATCTTGCTCAGGAGGTTATGGCTGCTGTTGCAGGACATCAAAAAAAAATAATCAGACTTCAAATAGGAAAAGGCATGAGCGACCAGTTTGCAAATCTGGGCGTTGCCGATACCCCCGAAAAGAAAGCTGCCATAGAGGATGTCTTAGTTGCAAGTAAAGAAAAAATGTGGCAAAGCTCTAATAGACAGCTACAAACGTGGTGTGAACCTATTCCTGTACCGCTTCCCAAACTCAGGGGTACATTTGTAGGACGTGAAACTGAGCAAGAAACACTCCTCCACTGTCTTAATTACACAGATAAACGGCTTGTGGTTATCATAGCCCCGGGTGGGTATGGCAAAACGGAGCTAACCACAAAGGTTCTCAGAGAAATCGCCCCCAAAACGACTATAACAAACAAAGACATCCAAGGGATATTATATCTAAGGTGTAGTATTGCCGGTGACGTCAATATGGGTACTGTATTTACCGAGGCCGGAAAGATTGCAGGAACAGTAGAGGCATTTTTTAACGTTTATAAAAACAGGGAAATATCAAACGCAAAAAGACTGGAATACTTTTTTAAAGAACTTAGTATCATCGGCAATGTCTGGATAGTCCTGGATAATTTTGAAGACCTGCTTGACGCCGATGATACTATAAAAGACGCAGAGCTTAGGGAGTTTTTGGAAACAGCCGTATCAATTGATCACACCATCAGAATAATAATTACGAGTCGTGTGTTGCCAAAATTTAAGGGAGACCGCTTAGTAGAAAAGATAGATTTAAGTGAAGGGTTGCCGGAGGAAAAGGCTGTTGAGTATCTCAGAAAAGAAGGGGCTGAGTACGGCCTTAGAGATGAGGATAAAAGCATACTGTTAGCCTTTGTGAGACGTGTCCATCGTATTCCCAAAGCCCTTGAATCAGGAATTGGCTACCTTTCCGAACATTTTCCTGGTATAAAACTTAAAGATATTCTTGCAAATGACGGTATATTTTTAGATTTTGATAAACACGACCATAAAGAGGGATTAAAGAGTCTTATTATGGAGCAGATTAAACGGTTACATCCCAACTTACAGCTTGTTTTGTCTGTTCTATCTATTTTTTCAAAGCCTACACCTCAGGAGGCGCTGCGTTACATGCTTCAGGGAATGAGTTATGTTGAATTAGCACAAAATCTGACACGTCTTGAAAGAAACCGGCTAATAACTCACAACAACGGCAATTATGACATGCACCCCGTGGTACGGGAACTTGTTTACGATATGATTCCACAAAATACGCTGTCTTCTAATGAAGACGCTGTGGGCAACAATGGAAAGCCCCCCATGTTTAGCAAAGCTGGGCTGCATATAAAAGCGGCAGAGTTTTTTGAAAATATCAGAAAGCCGGAAAGTGATTGGAAAACCATTGACGATCTTGAGCCGCAACTTCAGGAAATTTATCATCAAATACGTGCCGAAAATTATGAAGCAGCAGCAAGGATGTTAAACATAATAGACTTTAACTACTTACGGCTCTGGGGGTATCATGGAATTGTCATTGAGTCGCGCCAACAATTTATCGGGAAATTACAAAACAAGGAGCTTGTTGGCATGAATTTTGGTCGTCTTGGTTCATCATACTGGAATATTGGCCGTGCGAGCGAGTCCATTAAGTTTACAAAACAGGCGCTTCAAATTGCTATGGACAATAACGACAAAATACTGATTAGTGCCTCGTTGGGTAACCTCGGTATTGCCTATTACGACATGGGTGAAACCACTAAAGCAATTGATTACGACGAGAAGGCTCTGGCGATAGCCAAAGAGATTGGAAACAGAAAGGGTGAAGGAGTTGACCTTGGCAATCTTGGTGACGTGTATCTTGCTTTGGGTGAAATCAGTAAAGCAATTGATTACTATAAACAAGCAATAGAGATATCCAAAGGTATTGGAGACAGGCGCAATGAAGGAGATACCCTTGGCTGCCTAGGCAATGCCTATTTTAGTTTAAACGATACTGAGGCAGCAGTTAAATATAGCCTTGAAGCGCTTAAAATCGGAAAGAAAATCGAAACTCCCTTAATAATTACGAAGGTGCTTACTCAGATTGCCTATACTTATCAATATGATGGCAATTTAGTGAATGCTGAAAAGTATTATAGAGAATCACTGGAATATGACTTTCCAGTAAATACATGCCATAGTTTGGTTTATCTTGGCGTACTTTTACTTGAAAAGAAACAGACAGTTGAGGCTCAGGATTTTATAGACCGTGGAATTACAATTTGCAGGGATATTCTTGAAAAAACGCCAAAACGCTTTTCGCAGCTTTATACTTTGGCGCTTGCGCTTCTATCTAAAGGAAATGTAACGGAAGCACTTGAAATGTATAAAGAAGCTATTGCAACATGCCCGGCAAAAGGAGTTTTACAAAGACAGCTAATGACTTTAGATTTACTTGACAGGGCAGTACCGGAATGCCACGGGGTTGACGAGGCTCAGAGGCTCCTGACAGAGGCTCAGGCATAAATCTTTTAACCAAACAAATCTTTTTGAATATTTCTTGAATCCTAAAATACCAATCATAAACATCAGAACTTAAAAATCTTTATCGATCTGAGTTATACCGAGTTGCAATCTAAACTATAATTTAAAGAGGAGATTACGACGTCGCTACGCTTCTCGTAATGACAGATAGGGATGCTAATG
>JADFXG010000035.1 GCA_015233895.1 Nitrospirota bacterium
CCAACAACTTTTGGTAAGTGGATATAGGAAAATTGAGATTATATACAAGAAGGTTATTTCGTTGTTAAACGTTAATATATATAGGACTGACCATTATTATCCTAAAATATTCGGGTAATGTCAGCCTGTAAAGGTGATTCCCCTGCTAATTTACTCGGCGGTACGCCGGTTGAAAAAATCTTTTCTCATAAGCATAGCTAATTAAAAGAAGAGATTGCCACACCCCTTTCAGGGGTTCGCAATGACGGCGTGGGATTATCGCTAACATCCAAACCGGGGGTCACGGGGAATCATTCCCCGTGCGGGTGGGTCTAAGGGAGGGCAGCGCCATCCCTTACTACTTACTCTTTTATCTCTTTACTCTTTTTATCTTCTTTATCTTTCTTCACACTACTTATCATGCACAATCGTAGGTTTTCCGCTGAAGGTGGACAGAATATTACAGGCTGTCTGAACACCTGAACCTGCTGCGGTAGCAAACATGCTGCTGACTCCGGAAAGTGTTCCTGCGATGTATATTCCATCAGCCGCCATGCTGTTTGAATCGGTTTCTATCATCATGCGTCTGGGCTTACTTGTGTGCTTATGAGGTACAGCCTTAAGGCCGCCAATATCCAACTCAAAGCTCTTATAGCCGGTTGCAATTACAATGATTTCAGCTTTAACATTGCTATCGTCTTTTAGTTTTATACTAAAACCACCTTTTGTGCCGACTACCTCTGATACCTCACCGCTTAGAAAATCAACGCAGCCGTAATGGTTTATCTGTTGTCTGATTTGCTCTAATACATTCTGGCCGCTAACGCCTAAAGCAACTCCTGGCGCATTGAATAACTTTGCTTTTAAGAGGTCGGAGCTGCCGCTATCAATCACCACATATCTCTTATCTTTAGTCCAGTCACCTTTGTCCTTTGACGAGGCCAAAGTAAGAGCGCACGACAGGCCTGCTACCCCTCCGCCTATTATTGCCACTGTGTATTTATCCAATTTAGAAATCACCACCTTAGTGCCTTCATTTTAGGTTATACCAAGCTGCATTCTATCGTCTAACTTCGTTGGCATCGTCAAAAGCTCCTCAACGTACTAAAAAGTACGCCTGCGTCGCTTTCTCCGTGCCGCCTTGTTATACTCTGACTGCTACTCGGTATTATATTAGTTACGTTGTATTCTTTACTTCTTTGTAAAAAGAGCACTCTGTACAGTCTTTTAGTTTTTTAGAGTGGATACAATATGGGTTTTTACCGCTAAAAGATCCAGCCATAAGCCAGCATCGCCTTCCTGCGTGCCCTGTAAAAGCAGGACACCTTAAATAAACATTAGCCGGGCAGTTTGTGAATTGCCAACAAGCCTGCTTTTCAGTGTGTTCTATTCCCCACTGAGCAAAAGCCTTCTCCAGCCCCTCTATTGCCATACGTGCAGGACATGGTATTTTCTTTTTTTCCTTTTCCACCAGCTATTGTATTATAGCAGAGTTTTAATGGTAAGAAACACCTTTTGATGTCAAATTGTCGTTTATATTTTTTTTACTCATATATTTATCAGTCTCCGGTAGTTTTAAAATAAGGTTTGTAGCGTAGTCTATTTTTACCTTGCCTTCTTTTAACTTGCATGCCAGCAGATGTCCGCCTTTTGTTCTGTCATCTGATAAAAAATGGAAGTGAAAACCGGTTATGCTTGCTCCTTGCATAAAATCCGGAAACCAAAAACCCAGCATAGTACCGCTTACGTTTTCATAATTAAACACAGTTTTACTTTTAACAGCTTCTAAAAGACCCGGAAAGGGTTCCTTTTGAGCCGGTACGCTTCTAAGCTGTAATTTTTCAAATGACCCGTCCACCCTTACAGCATAGAATATGCTCCCTGAGGGAAGACGCTTAGTGATTTCATCAATTACCTCCTCACAGGTTGCATCTTTTTTAATATCAAATGAAATATCGGTTTTAAAAAATATCATATCTGCAAAAGGAGTTTTCATGTCCGGAGTAACCGGATAAACAACGCCATCGCTCTTTATCTGATAAAACTCACCGTCAAGGGCTGCCATCTCTCCGTCAAGGTTGTCAAAGGTGCCAAGACCGAAATCACCATGTTTTTTTAATTCGCTAAACTCAATAAATGCTTCATAGTTGCCACTTAGAAGCGCATCAAGAGTTGAGGCCTGATAAATGGTGTCACGCCTGAGCGTATCCTGCGTAACACACCCGGCTAATATTAAAAACAAGAAAGCTGCAAGCGCCTTTTTCATATTTTTCATACTAAATTTACTCAAATATTTCAGCGATGTTAACCTGAAGCCCTTCTATGACTTTAGATATAACAACGCCTTCAAATGCAGCAACGGAATGCAGCTTGTACTTATCGCCTTCTATCGTTAATATTTCAACAGTTTTAAACTCAGGCAGGACTAACCAGTACTCTGGGACTTTATACTTCTCATAAATACCCCTCTTAACGGCAGTATCTCTTTCGTAAGTGCCTGGTGAAATTATCTCGCAAACCATATCCGGCACACCCCGTATCCAGTCCTGGAAGATACTCATGTTCTCTTTCTTAATAAACAATATATCCGGTTGAAGCCTGTTAAGCCCCTCTTCAAAGATTATATCAAGAGGCGAATAATAAACCTGTCCTAAGTCTCTCATTTTAACATAGTGATGAATAATGTAATTAAGATTACTGCTAACCCTCTGATGGACTCCAAATGGACTAGGCCCCATAATTTCCTCTCCATCAATAATTTCCGTTAAGTCTAAATCTCTTTCAATTGTTTGCATATGTTAATATAGCAACAAATTCAGCACTGTGTCAATTTTGGAGCAGATGTGCGTTGAGTTAATGAAAAGCAGCCCTGTAAATTTATCTTAAATTCATGCGTTTAAGTTTTCACAGGTTTTCTGTATAATATGTGACAGCATTTTAAATGAAACGATAAAAAAATAAACATTGGAGGCATATAATGAGCGGTAAGAGTTCATGGGAGCGTTACAAAAAATATTTATACCATAATAAGGAGTTGGGGCTTACCATAGACGTAAGCAAGATGAATTTCCCGGCGGATTTTATAACTAAACTGTCACCTTTGATAAGCAATGCTTTTAAAAACATGGACGCCCTTGAATCCGGCGTTATAGCCAACCCTGACGAAAATCGTATGGTTGGCCACTACTGGCTTAGAAACGCCGCCCATGCACCCTCTAAAGAGCTGACAACCGAGATAGACTCAACCCTTTCAGCGGTTAAGGAGTTTGCTAAAAAAGTGCACAGCGGCGTAATCGTTTCACCGGAAAGCGGTAAGAAATTTAAAAACATACTGGTAATCGGCATAGGCGGGTCGGCTCTTGGGCCTCAATTGGTATCATTTGCACTGGGCAACGCTAATGACCCCATGACCTCATACTTTTTTGACAACACCGACCCTGATGGCATGGACTACGTACTGGGACAAATTGGTGACAGTCTCGATGAGACCCTCTCGGTTGTGATTTCAAAAAGCGGAGGCACTAAAGAGACACGAAACGGAATGCTTGAGGCTAAAGCCGCGTATGAGGCAAAGGGTCTTAATTTTGCCCATCACGCGGTTGCAGTAACCGGCAAAAACAGCGATCTTGATAAGATTGCCGTAGCCGATAAGTGGATTGAGCGTTTCCCTATGTGGGACTGGGTTGGAGGACGCACATCTGTAACCTCAGCTGTTGGAATGCTCCCTGCCGCCTTACAGGGATTAGACATAGATACGCTGCTTAAAGGCGCTGCCTCCTGTGATGAGGCATCCAGAGTTAAAGAGCCGCTTAAAAATCCGGCCATGCTGCTATCTTTAATGTGGCACTACGGCACAGCCGGTCTTGGACTTAAAGATATGGTCATATTGCCCTACAGAGACCGTCTCCATTTGTTTGCAAAGTACCTTCAGCAGTTGATTATGGAGTCTTTGGGTAAGGAGAAGGATTTAAACGGAACGGTTGTAAATCAGGGAATTACCGTATATGGTAATAAGGGGTCAACCGATCAGCATGCCTACATTCAACAGCTTAGAGACGGCGTTAATAATTTCTTTGTCACATTTATAGAGGTTTTAAGAGACAGAGAGGGCGCCTCAATGAAAGTAGAGGATGACTTCACAACCGGTGATTATCTAAATGCCTTCTATCAGGGTACACGCACCGCTCTTTCCGGTAACGCTCGTGAATCTGTCACTATTACAATAGAAAAACTGGACGCATTTTCAATGGGAGTTCTTATTGCTCTCTATGAAAGGGCTGTCGGTTACTACGCAACACTTATCAACATAAACGCTTACCATCAACCCGGTGTCGAGGCCGGGAAAAAAGCCGCCGGTGTTGTAGCAAAACTTCAGCGGGCAGCCTTCTCACACCTCAGGGCTAACTCCGGCAGCGCTCACACAGCCGATGAGACAGCTGCAGCTATAGGCTCACCAGAGGATGTTGAAACCCTGTTTAAGCTCCTTCTGCACGCAGCATCTAACCCCGACCATAAGATTAAAATTCTTAAATCAGATAACCTTACAGATTCCAGGTTTCAGTTTGTTAAAGAGAGAATGTAGAAATCAAGAAAGTAAGATACAGAATAATCCGCAGATGACACAGATAAACGCAGATGAAAGAAAAATAATCTGCGAAAATCTGCGCAATCTGCGGATAAGATTCTTTTTTGGTATCAAAAAAACAAAGGGAAAGGCGGATGCCTTTCCCTTCTTAATGTTATAACTTAGCTAATCTATCGCGTCTTAGGTTTAAACACTTCTCCGCTTGCCTCAATGGTTTCAAGCATACACTGTGGCATATTTTTTGCGAATGTTGTCATAAGTACAAATCCCTTTTGAACCTCAGGGTCCTTTATAGCAGTAAAGAGGCTCAACATTCCTGGCTTAAGGGGTTTTTCCATAAGCTGCTGCATGGTACGAACAGCGCACTTCTCCATACCCTTTATCATAAACTCTGTTTCTTTGGCAAAGGCAGTCTTGAGAGTAAAATCCAGGTCACCGCTTTTTTCAAAACTGTTTAAAAAGTCCAGAAGTTTGTTGAATACCGGCACGTTCTCACCTGTTTTAATGAGTAACTCAAGAGTTTCATCCCTTTCAAATAACAATCTTAATGAATTAATCGCCGGTGTTACCTCTTTAATGATGGTGCCTACGGCAGGCATTATATCATCAAAAAACCCTTTAAATGCCTTCATAGCATCAAGCATCTGAATGAAAGTAGGGATATTGTCGCCTATTTTTTTAATCAGCTCTAAGGTCTCATCTCTTTCATAACGGTATCTGAGATCATTTATAGTCTCGCCGATTTCCCTTGTAATTTTCTCCATAGCAGGCACCATATCAGTGACAAGTCCCTCTATAATTCTAAGTCTGTTATAAATGTCATTAACTTGTGCGGCTACTACTTCTATACCGCCTGAACTTACATCTGTGTTTTTCTTAGCCATAGCGTCCACCCCTTATATTAAGCCGTTAAGCATGAGGTTCCAGTAAAGAGGCCTGAGCATATGTACCTTTAGTATCCAGTTGGAGTAGCTCTCTAAGGCAGGTGAAATAGACTCGTCGTAGTTGAAATGAGCAAACATAACTCTCTTGTGTTTTGTGAGCATCGGGCATATAATCTCACCGTCATACTTATAGTCGGATACTTCACCCTTCATGTTTGCTTTTAGACGTTCAACGAGCACCTTCGCCTGCTTTCTGATACCGGAGGCGGTCTTAGATGTCGGATAATCGGCAGCATCTCCAATGCCATAAATATTAGCGAACTTTTTGCTTACCATTAGATGTTTATCACAGCTTACCCACCCTGCTGCATCTCCAACGTTTTCTGAGTTCTCAATAACAAACTCACCGCCGTGAGGAGGGGTTATGGATAGGAGGTCAAATTTAACCTCTTTTCCGCCAAAATCCTTCAACACTCCCTTTTCGTGGTCAACCTCCGAGGGGGTGAAGTTTGCAACTGTCTCAATACCTCTTGATGCAAATATTGCATTGAGCTTTGAAGCATACGGCTCTCTGCTAAAAACAGCCGGCATAGGTGTTGTAAAGATAAATTTAAACTTGTTCCTAAGCCCTTTCAGCCTCATTGTATCCTCTGCCATCATGATGAACTTCATAGGAGCCGCCGGACACTTTATCGGCATCTCACACACGGATGAAACTATCGTGCCGCCGTCCATATCCTTAAGTTTGTCCCTAAGCTTAATAGCACCATTAAGGTTATAGAAGGTAAACACATTTTTGTCTGCCTCCATGCTCTCTTGTAACCCCTCGGTCTCATCAAAAAGCAGTTTTGCTCCGGTTGCTATTACAAGATAGTCGTAGTAAAGCTCACCGCTTTTACCGGTTATTACCTTGTTGTTTGCTCCGTCAATCTTTACAGCCTCATCGTGAATCAGCGTGATACCTTCAAAAAACAAATCTTTCACGGGTCTTATTAAATTTTTAGGATCATCCAGACCAAAAACGACAAGAGTAAATGCCGGCTGATAAAAATGCTTTTCACTCCGTTCAATTACCACGATTTCCACGTCGTCAGGACTGTATTCCTTCCTCATGCGGTTTGAAAACATAACCCCACCGCTTCCACCACCAATGACCACTATTCTCTTCATGAGTGACAAGCCTCCTTACTTTAAAAACGTTTATTAAAGCCGCTCCTCATGCCTGTCAACAGGCAGAGTACTATTGTAACCGGCTGTATCATACACAAATTGATTATGAAATGTCAACAACAAAAGAGTATTTGAAATTCACGGTAAAAAAATAAAAATTACTCTATTTTTTTGAGAAACTAAACCCCTTTTGAAACAGTTCTACGCATACATCCACCACATCCTCATCATAATAAATTCCTCTGTATGATGTTATTTCCGACATAGCAGCGTCAATGCCAAGAGCGGCTCTGTACGGCCGATGCGACGATATGGCCTCTACAACGTCGGCAACGGCTATTATCCGGGCACCTGACAAAATATCGTCTCCCCTAAGTCCCCTCGGATAGCCTGAACCGTCCAATTTCTCGTGGTGCTGATACACAATGTCGGCTATCATCCACTCAGATTCGATGTTTTTGAGGATATTGTATCCGACCTCGCTGTGGGTCTTTAAGAGGTTGAATTCAATTTCAGTGATTTTCCCCGGTTTTGAAAGTATCTCCGCAGGAACGTTAACCTTACCTATATCGTGAAGTATCGCAGCTACATAAAAACCCTCTGCCTCATTGTTGCTAAACATCATAGCCATAGCAATTTCACACGTAAGCTCTGCCACCCTCCTTTGGTGTCCGGCAGTGTATGGGTCTCTTGTCTCCGCCATGGTTGAGAGAGCCTCTACAGTACCATAAAACAAACGCTTCATCTTGAGGAGATTTAGTTCAACCATATTCTGTTGTATTAATCGCTTTTCCAACTGCATCTGTCTCTTTAGCGCTAAGTGATTCTTAGTGCGCAGTTTAACTATGTTTTGATTTATTGGTTTAGTGATGTAATCTGCAGCGCCAAGCTCCAATCCGATAGTTTCATCCGCTCCGTCACTCATAGCCGTTACAAATATCACTGACACATCGTTTAGTGTAGGCTCTTTCTTTAAAAGGCTATACAGCTCATAGCCATTCATATCGGGCATTACCACGTCAAGAAGTATAAGGTCAGGCTTTATTGCCAAGGCTATCTCGAGGGCTTTCTTAGCGTTAGTGGCAAAGTACGTTGTGTAACTGTCATGCAACGCATCATTGATTATTTCAATGTTCGAGACAGCGTCATCTACTATCAGTATCTTTTGTTTTTCAATATCTTCAGACACTTTTGCTCCCGGAGGCTGTATGTTTTTCAATTAGTTTACATAACTCCTCTGCCGCAAACGGTTTTGAAATATAGTCATCCATGCCTGTTGCCAGACAAAGCTCCACATCTTCCTCACTTGCGTGTGCAGTTACGGCTATTATCGGTATCCCTGCATTTATCTTAGCATCTTTTGTATTTCTTATGTGCCTTGTTGCCTCTAACCCGTCCATAACCGGCATCTGTATATCCATAAGGACAAGGTCAAATGGTCTCTGAGCTAACATATCGAGAGCCTCTCGCCCGTTTACAACTGCTACCGGCGTATATCCGCGCCTTTGCAGAAGTCTGATGAGAAGTGTTTGGTTAACAATATTGTCTTCTGCTATTAAAATATTAAGATGCGCTCGAAATTCCATCATACTTTGGCATATCGGAACCGGCTCCGGTGTTTGCTGAAGTAAAAAATTGGCTATAAAGTAAAATGTGCTGCCTTTGCCTGAATCGCTCTCTACCCAAATATCACCACCTGTCATACAGAGAATCTTTTTTGCTATTGCAAGGCCCAGTCCCGTACCTCCATATCTCTTTGTCATAAAATGATCACATTGAGTGAAGCTATCAAAAATCATATCAAAATTTTCCTTTGAGATTCCTATTCCGGTATCAGACACCGAAAACAATAAACGAGTCTCTTTATCAGACAGTGCAGGCAAGTCTTTGCCATTTACTGTTTCCGGAGCTACGGTTGCTTTTAAATCTATACTGCCTCTTTCGGTAAACTTCAGAGCATTGCTTATAAGATTAGTAAGCACATATTTTAGCTTTCTGACATCCCCCTTTAACGTTGCAGGCACATTTGGAGAAATTTCGGTACTAAGTTTTATCCCCCTGCTCTGCGCCTGAGCTATAAACGGCTCAAGTGTGACATTTATCATAGAGAGTACATCAAAATCCACCTCCTCTGCCACCATTTTTCCGGCTTCTATGCTGGAAAAATCAAGGATGCTGTTTATCAGACTGAGCAAATTGTGTGATGACTCTTTAACCATCATGAGATATTCTCTCTGTTCGGTGTCCAGTTTGGTATCCAAAACAAGTTCAGTAAACCCTATTATGCCGTTCATAGGTGTGCGAAGTTCGTGGCTCATGTTGGCTAAAAATGCGGTTTTTGCCCTGTTTGCCTCCTCTGCCAGTTTTACCTTTAGTATCAGTTGCTGTTCTATCAACATCTGTCTCTTTAACGCTAAGTGATTCTTAACGCGCAGTTTAACTATGTTTGGATTAATTGGTTTTGTTATATAGTCTACAGCACCAAGCTCCAACCCGATGGTTTCATCTGTTTCATGGTTCATAGACGTTACAAACATCACAGGCACATCTTTTAGTGAAGACTCTTTCTTTAACCTGCGGCACAGCTCGTAGCCATCCATATCGGGCATTACCACATCAAGAAGTATTAGGTCTGGTTTTACCGTAAATGCTATTTCAAGGGCTTTCTTAGCATGAGTGGCAAAGTATAGTGTATAAGTGTCTTGTAATACCTCATTGATTATCTCAATGTTTGAAATAGCGTCATCAACTATCAGTATTTTTTGTTTTTCAATATTTTCAGACACTATTCCTCCAGTGTAACTTTAAGTGATTGAGCTATATCTTTCATGATTAGCAAAGCGCCTTCAAAGTCCAGTTTATCAATATGGCCGGTAAGTTCCTCTGTTTTTATACCGTCTGATACTGACATGAGGCAGGATTTGTTATCAGTGAAGTATTTCTTTGCCTGAAGGGAGTTCTGTCTCAGCAGAGTGCCCAGTTGTTTTATAATTGCAGAGAAGTCACGTATATCATAAACAGATGCGTCCGCTTTTACCGGTTCACCTTCCTGTGTCAAAGTCTCCAGCGTTTTTGCCGACTCAAACACAGTTTGCAGTTCGCCATCCATCCGTTTTAAGCATTCAGCAATCCCCCCCATATCCTCTTCTATCAGCATAGATTCAAGCTCTTTAACAACTCCAAATAACCGTTTTGCCGATATATTTCCTGCCACGCCCTTAAGGCCATGTATTAAATCCCCTGCCAACCGGTAATCTCCCCTCTGAAGCGCTGTTTGTATGTCATTAACTATATTGATATTAAGGCTCCTGAAGTCAACAATGATTTTTTTAAAAAGTCTTTTATTTCCGCCAAGCATCTTGAGCCCTGACGCAATATCGATGCCAGGGAGGTTATCGGGAAAATAGTGTTTTTCACTCCGATGTGGTTCTGTACGCCGGGCATCGTAAACATCTGGTTTGACTGGCCGTACCCATTTAATCAGTGCATCACAAATCTCTTTGATATCTATTGGTTTAGAGACATGGTCATTCATCCCCGCTGCATAACATTTGTCCTGCTCTGATTTCATTACGTGGGCAGTCATCGCAATTATTGGCAGCTCTTCACTGGATATCTTCTCTCTGATTTTCTTTGTCGCTTCAATGCCATCCATGTGGGGCATTTGTATATCCATTAAAACGGCATTATATTTTTGCGATTCTACAGCCGTAAGCGCCTCTAACCCATTATTAGCTATGTCAACAATAAAGCCCGCATTGGTAAGAATCTCAAAGGCAACCTGTTGATTTATATGATTGTCCTCTACAAGCAACAACCGCGCCCCTCTTATCCCCGACAGCCTCCGGCTTTCATATTCGACATTTTCACGCCGTATTGCCTGAAACCCGGAATACTTAGCAAAGGCATTAATTATCGTGTTAAACAGAGTTGAGGCCTGAACCGGCTTGGTAAGCAACGACATTATACCCATTTCTTCGGCTTTTTGCCTAATTTCCACATTGCCATAAGCCGTTACAATCGTTATAACCGGCAGATGAGGCAGTTTAAGCTCCTGAATACATTTTGTTGTCTCAAAGCCATCCATTCCGGGCATCTTCAGATCAATAAACAACATCCTGTATTGTTCATCCAGTGGCATTTCTGAAATTCGCCTCAGTTCCTCTACTGCCTTCATGCCACAATCAAAGGTTGTTACCTTTAAGTTAAAACCCTCTAAGATGCTTTTTAGGATTTCTCTGGCGCTTGCGTTATCATCAACCACCATGACCCTCATACCGGTAAGGTTGTCGGGCAGCAGATAATAATTTACCGTATCATGCGGCTGCTGGCAGCCTAATCTGACTGTAAAGGTAAACTCAGATCCCTTGCCGTACTCGCTTTGTACCCGGATGTTGCCTTGCATTAAATCTGTCAGTTTTTTGCATATACTTAACCCAAGACCTGTTCCTCCATACTTCCTTGTAGTTGAGCTGTCTGCCTGTGTAAAAGGTGTAAACAGGCATGGTATAACATCCGGCATCATACCAATCCCTGTATCTTTGACAGAAATACTAAGGGTGACCTCTTCTTTATCTATAGCAACAACTTTTACGGCAAGAATAATCTCTCCTCCCTCATCGGTAAACTTAATCGCATTACTGAGGAAATTAGTAATCACCTGGGTTATTCTCAAAGGGTCGCCGGTAAGTAAGTATGGCACGTCATTATCAATAGAGAACATTATCTCCACTCCCTTTTCCTCCGCTCTCATGATACACATTGCAGCTATGTTATTTAAAACGCTGGTGAGATCGAAATCAACGATCTCAAGCTCTAATTTGCCGGCCTCTATCTTTGAAAAGTCAAGGATGTCATTGATGATTGTAAGCAGCGATGTTGACGATAAGTTAATCTTATTCAGGTAGTCTCTCTGCGTTGTCGAGAGCTCTGTTTGTAGCATTAAACGGCCAAGCCCGATAATTGCGTTCATAGGCGTCCGTATTTCATGGCTCATGTTGGCAAGGAATTCGCTTTTGGCACTATTAGCACAGTCTGCGTCAATTTTTGCCTGCCGGAGGCTGTCCTCCGTTTTTTTTCTGTCTGTGATGTCCCAAAGTATGCCAAGTAAACCAATAATATCACCATTGTCATCACGAACCGGGGAAAGTATCGTATGGACTATCCCCTCATTGCCTTTTACCACATAAACTTCATCAAGCTCCTGTGTAACACCTGATTCCATGACAAGTGTATCGTTGCTACGGAATCTTTCTGTTAAATGTTCTGGAAAGAAGTCAGCAGCCGTCTTACCAATCATATCTGATGGTGTGAGGTCAAAATCAGCAGCAAAAGCCGGATTAACAGCGATATAAACGGAATCTCTGTCTTTATAAAACACCTTCTGTGGGATATTATTAAGAAGAAGTCTGTAGGTTATCTCGCTTTTACGCAATTGGCTCTCAAGAAAACACATCTGTTCCATCTTTAGGTGTATTTCCTTTTCTTTCTGGCGCAAATGCTCTATTGTTTCTTGCAATGTCCTGTTTGATTCATAATTAAACAGCTTTATTACACCAATCATAGAAAAAGCAATAATCAAAGCAACAATAGTTCTGAATACTTGAACAGGAATTGAGGAGAAAAATAAGAAATTATCGGTATTTAGTATATTTGAAGGAAAAAAATCGCCTTTTGGAACAACCAAACCTGCTAAAAGCCCATACGTTACAAAAGCTGTCGTGGTAAGTAAAAAGTATTTATCAGCCTTAGACTTTTTTACGATATCTGTCTCTTTAGAGTACAATCTAAAGGCAATAGCTGTTAAGAAAGACCCAGGTATCGCTAAAAAATATCTCGATAATATATGCCCTGTATTGAGCATAGCTTCTGAGTTATAAGAAATAATAAAGATAGTGGTTAAAACTCCGGGCACTAACCACCATTTCAAATATTGAGAAAATCTTTTAACAGACTCATCCTCACACATTCTCAATGTTCTTCTGCTAAACTCAAGTAAGAAACAAAATGACGATACTAAAAAAATAAAGCTCGCTATATTTAGAATTCTATCAGGCGGATGTGTTAATATTAACATATCAATCCACTCATTTATGCCATGAAGCACGGCAAATGAGGATAATAACCAAATGACTTTTGAAAGCTTGAATTGCCCATCAGTTCTATGCAGTACAGATATGGCAACACCCATAGACATAAAAGCAAATCCATAGACAAGAAACACGTGGTCCATGTTGTGTCTGAAAAACTGTACTATTGATTCCATGTTACCCTAATCATAATCAGCCCTCCACCACCTTTATAAAGACGCCCTTACTTACTCAACCACCTTAAAACAAGCCCTTAAGTAAAGTCAATACATTTTCCCTACCCTTTTACGCCCTGCACCATTTTTACAATACCCTCCATTTACTACCAAGTAAAAACGTAATAGAGGAGTGTAGCATATGGGGACTTACAGATGACTTACAGATGACTTACAGATTGAGAATTTTTTTGCATACTGTGCAGATTTTTGCACATAGTTTTTCCTCACCTGCGTCCATTTGAGGATTATTCCTTACCTTTTTGACAGATGCCTGATATAAAAGTTACTTACTTAGGGAGTTTTGGCTCATTTTTCAGTTCAAATACTGAAAGAGTTTCAGCATGGTATGTGTTTGGAAACATGTCAAATAATCTGACTGATAGAAGCTCATACATATCCATGAGTTTTGCAGCGTCACGGGCAAACGTTGAGGGATTGCATGAGACATAGGCAATCTTTACGGGTGAAAGCGCTTTCAGTGTTTCCATCGCTTTGTTTGTTAACCCGGAACGAGGAGGGTCTATTATTACGATATCATATTTTTGCAGTGAGCGGTGTTTTTCAAATGGTTTCGTTTTAAAGGCCACATTCTTAACGTTGTTTAGTTTAATGTTACGCAGACCGTCCTCAACACTGTGCCGGTTTTCCTCAATAACTGTAACATTATGAGCTGAAAATGACAGCGGAATGGCAAAATTCCCGCCGCCACCGTAAACATCCAGAATATTTTTTCCCTCAAGCGGCTCAAGAAGCTCCAACATCTTCTCTATCAACAAAGAGTTCATAGCCCAGTTGGACTGAATAAACCCCATTGGCGATACAGTATATGTAAATGCAGGGGTGTCACTTTCAAACACACAAAACGTCTTCTCCGCCGATATCCCCTCATCGGAAACAACTGCGTCAAAACCAATATCAAGGAAAAAATCCAACTGCGACTCATCCACACCCTCCCCTTTCACATAAGCTATCGTGTTAGAGCCGGAAAGAATTTGAACTTCCCTTAAACCCCTTAAAAAACGAGCGCCTGTCAATTTTCCAAGGAATTTATTAATCACAGGGTTTAACAAATGGCATTCACTGATGGGAATCACATGCCTTGAGTTTTCCCGATAGAAACCGATTTCAGGCTCACTGCCCCCTGAAATCTTAAACTGCGCCTTGTTTCTGTAATTCCATTGGTTTAGAAAAACTGTCTCTTTAAGCGGTATTCCGCCCTCATTCATTTTACCAATTCTAACGAGGCAGTCCAAAAGGATTTCCTCTTTGATGGAAAGCTGCCTTTCATAAGAAATGTGCTGATAGTGGCAGCCCCCACAGAGGTTATAATCCTTGCAACGGGGAGTGACCCTGTCTGATGAAGCGTTAAGTATCTCTACTGCTTGCGCTATCGAGTAGTCACGTTTACTTTCAGTAAGCTCCGCTATGACCCTCTCGCCGGGCAGTGTCCCTTTTACGAAGATGACGCCGTCTTTTTTTGACAGGCACATTCCTCCATAAACAGGGGCTGCCGGCTCAAGCTCCAGGAGTTTCATTTCCTGGCTAAAAGGGTCTTTATCGTGCTCTTTAGCTCTGTTAAGTCTGCTGATTTTACAACATACGCATCCGAGGCCCACACGGAGAAATCATCCCTGTAATCATACGCCGTTGACATTATCACTGGGAGATTTGGTTTCTTTTCCTTCATCCGTCTAAGCACCTCTATGCCGTCCATGCCTGGCATCAGAATATCCAAAGTTACAATGTCAGGGGTTTCCTTCTCAAAAAACTCCAGAGCTTCTTTGCCTGAGCTTGCTATGAAAACCTCGTACTGTTCATCCTCAAGCTCTGCCTGATACAGCATTCTAAGATGTTGGTCGTCATCAACTATCAGCACCTTCGGTTTACTCATTGTTTCCCTCCTTTAATAATAGATTAATTTTAAATATCGTTCCTACACCTACTAAACTATTAACTTCTATGGTTCCTTTATGTTCCTCAATAATCTTTTGCGCTATAGTCAGCCCCAAACCAGCCCCCGTTGTCTTTGTCGTATAAAATGGGTCAAACAGGTGTTTTAACTCCTCACTGGTAATCCCAGCCCCTGTGTCCTCTATTTCTATACAAGCCATGTTTTGTTCCCGTTTTGTGCAAACACTAATGCGTCCCCCGCCTGCTACTGCCTGTTTGGCATTGTCTATTATGTTGAAAACGGCCTCTTTCAGGCTGCCAGGGTTTCCGATTATTTCAAGATTTTTTTGAAAATATCGTTCCTCCACGGTGATTTTTCTATTTACAGGCCACTCTGTTTTAGAAAGTACGGAATGCAAAAGGGCGTTAATATCCACCTTCTCATTGGCAATTTTGTTTTCTCTGACAAAACTCAGAGTTTGTCTGAGAAGTGCCTCAAGGCGTCCCACCTCGTTTACTATTATGTGCGCATAATCCTTTAGAGGCTCATCGAGTTTTGTCTCAAGTCTTCTTGCAAATCCGCCTATAGAGGAAAGCGGATTCCTTATCTCATGCGCTACACGAGCTGACATCTCACCGAGGGCAGCCACTTTCTCTATGCTTGCCAACTGCTCACGAAGGGATTTTATCTCCGTCACATTACTTACTATATGAATCGTTCCTTGAAACTCACCGTGGTGGTCATATATCGGAGAGCTTGAAACACTGTACGTATCCTTTGTCCGGTAATAAAACCCCTCTACTTCTATTATCCGCGATTTCCCCTTTTCAAGTGCCTGTTTATGCGAACAGTGAGGCCATGGCTCTGTACTGTTATGAAATACCTCGTGACACTTTTTTCCTATTATTTGTGCAGGCGTAAGCCCAGTAAGATCACACACAGACTTATTAACCTTTATAATGTTCAAATCCATATCAGTTATGTAAACCAGATCGTTTATGGATTCAAAGATGTTTTCCAGCTCGGTCTCGGCCAGTTTCACCTGCTCAAAAAGTCTGGCGCTTTCTATGGCTGTTGCAGCCTGATCGGCAAAACTCAACAGATACTCGGCATCATCCTCTGTTATGGGCCTCAGGTTGAATAAATTGTCAACCCACAGTACCCCTATAGCATTGTTACGCGCTATTATGGGTACAACCAGATAAGCCTCAGTGCCGAGATATTGAGTCAGTATGGGGTTAGACAAGGGGTCTGCTGCCGCATCTTTTACGTTGTAATGTGTTTTTTTAGCTACGGCCATAGACAGATAGCATGAGGAGTCCAGAGGTATCTGAAGCCTCATTGAGAGTTTATCCATAAAAGAGTCTTTACTGAGATGGCCATTCTCTATTTCTTGCAGAATACTATGCAGGGATTTTTCCTCAAAAGACAAATCCTGCCATATCCGTGCGGCCTCCTCGTGATTTGTCGGACCCACTCCCATCTTTCCTCTGAGCATATGGCTTGCTTCATCGCAGAGAAAAATTATTGCCCTGTTAAATCCTAACCCGTCGCTTACAGTCACTGCCGTAAGAATCATCCTGAGCAGCTTGTCAAGCTCAAGGGTGCCTCGCATAGCGGAACTTATGAAAAACAGTCTGGAAAACTTCCTGTTACTATTAACAAGCTTTTCCTCAATAGATTTCCGTAAAGATATATCACGCGCTATCATGCTCATTCCGGTAACAACTCCCGATGCGTCCTTTATCGGAGATATTGTCAAACTTATGTCAACACGTGAACCGTCCTTACGGGTTCCACGTGTTTCCACATCTTTTAGAATCTCTCCCTGTCTGATTGCATCGAGATGTGCTTTGCCGCTAATCAGAGCCGACTCCGGCAGAAACGGTATGAAGGTATCTAATGCCTCCTGCTCGGTAAAGCCAAAAATACTTTCCGCACTCTTGTTCCATGACGTTATCATACAGTCTAAATTGGCTGTTATTATGGCATCGGCAGAGTTTTCGATGAGGCTCTCAAGACGTTCCTTGGTATCAGAGACTTTTATGTATAACTCGGTTATCTCAGTTTGGCTGGCTATCCTGTCGGTTATATCCCTTATCATGACGATGCACTCGTCTATCCGGTCATCTTCTTCTCGTATCGGATAAGCGCTGATTTCAGCATATCTGTCATTTTTAACATAATTAACCGTGCTAATCTGTCCTGAGTTAAAAGTTGCCTCTGCCACACACTGCGGGCAGACGCCATCCTCGTATGGAAAGACTTCATGACATTTCCTGCCTGGGATTTCCATGACTCTGAATGATGTCCATTTCTCTATAGCCTTATTAGCAGTGGTTATGGTCAGTTTTCTGTCAACTGTGGCAATGGCAGCATTTACACTGTTAAAGAGAATTTCCATCCTGTTTTGAGAGACGGTTTTAGCCCGTTGCCATTGAAGTTCCTTTCTGTGTGCCAAAGCACGCTCGATGCTAAGGGCGGCCAGAATTGCAAAACCCTCTAACGTCAAAAGGTCGTCTTTAGTAATTAATGACACGGCTATGCCGGGAAGCTTTGCCTTATCATATACTTCAAGGGTGCCAATCAGTGAGCTGCCTGTCTTAAGAGGTACAACGGCCATAGAGCGAATCATCAACTGCAGCACTCGCAGCTCATTTGGCAGTGCACTGGTATCATCTATAAGAAGCGCCTGATTTTTTTTTAGAACCTGTGAGAACACCTCCTCGCCGACCTTCTGTGCCAATATACTTAAAACGCCCTGCGCAAGACCATAGGATGCCTTTATCGTGTAACCGGTGCGTCCCTTTAACCGGATGGCACAGCCGTTAACATTGGCAAGGGATGTGACTGTTTTGCAGATAGTATCAAGGAGCTTATCGAGGTCAGAGACGGAACCTGTTTGTCTTGCAAAATCAAAAAGACAAAGGAGTCTCTCAGCCTTTATAAAAGGTTTGTAGTGAAGTAACAGTTCAGGGTCGTTAAACCCTGACAATTGCCTTTGTGCCGTCTCAGTGAGCAATTTTTATTCCCGCAGGCGTTCCTCTTTAGTTCCCTCTACTGTCCGCCCTTTAAGAATCTTACGGCATCCTCAGGAGATGTGGGATTAATATAGAATCCGGAGCCCCACTCAAACCCTGCCATTTTCGTAAGTTTAGGGAATATTTCTATATGCCAGTGGTAGTAGTGGTTTTCCTCGGCATTTAGCGGAGATGTGTGAATTACGAAATTATACGGCGGGACATCCAAAATTTTATCAAGCATCTTAAGTGTTGTCTGCATTATTTCAGCAAGAGCTGCAAAGGAGTTTTCTTTGGGTCTGAAAGAGGATTCGTGGTTTTTTGGCATTATCCACATTTCAAAAGGCACGCGCGGCGCATAGGCTGAAAGCGTTATATATAAATCATTTTCACACACAACACGTTTGTTCATATGTTTTTCCTGCTCTATAAGATCGCAGTATATGCACTTTTCCATAAAATCAAAATACTTCTTTGAAGAGTCCAGCTCCTCCTGCACTCTTTTGGGCACAATAGGGAGAGCGATTAGTTGGCTGTGCGTATGTTCAAGAGTTGAACCAGCAGATTCTCCCTCGTTTTTATAAATTAAAATGTACTGAAACCTGTGGTCTTTCTTTAAGTCTGTCAGGCGGGAGTAAAAAGCCCACAAAACGTCCTCTGCAGACTTTGAGGGCATTGTAGCCAGAGAGAGCTCGTGGCTGGGGGTCTCTACGATTACCTCATGGGCTCCGATACCGTTCATCCGCCCAAAAATGTGCTCACCTGCCCTTTCCAGCTCTCCTTCTATCTGCAGTGCCGGGAACTTGTTGGGTACTACTCGCAGTGTCCAATCAGAGGGACCAGTCTTTTGTGAGCCTCTGAAGGCGAGAATCTCATTTGGGGTTGTGTACTCATGTCCCGGACAGAAAGGACAAAATCCGGATAGTTTTTTCCGCCTCGATGAGGGGGACATGAAATCAGAGGGTCTCTTGCCCCTTTCCGTTGATATTATAACCCAACGCCCTATTATAGGGTCTTTTCTTAACTCTGACATTTAAGCCTCCTGTTTATTTAATATGTTTGCTTTGAATATTTTTTATTCTTAGCCTGCTTTATATCAAAACAGCCTTTTATCTGTCTATATTAAAATCTTTTAAAAAACCATCCCTTTCCATTACTATAAAATAGTCAGGGTATTGTATCATAAATAAAGAAAAGTTTAACATGAAAACAACATTTTTTTGTAAACAGATAAATAATCCTTTTGAGGACCCCTCGGTATATGTCAGGCTGAGGTGCCAAAGGCACACTTTTCTCTTTGATTGCGGTGACATATCTGCACTTCAGCCAGCGGAGATATTAAAAATAGCCACAATTTTTGTCACTCATATGCACATTGACCACTTTATTGGCTTTGACCTAATCCTGCGGCTTGTGCTTGGACGTGATATGCCGCTTACCATCTACGGCCCGGAGGGAATAATTTACGCAGTGGAGAGTAAGCTAAAGGGCTTTACATGGAATCTGATTAAAGAATATCCAATTAAAATAGAAGTATTTGAAATTACAGGAAATTCAATGTCTCACGCCAGTTTTTATGCCGAATCCGGATTTGAGAAAATTCAACGGCCTGACTTACCCTTTAAAAGGACTATTTATAATGAGGATGGAATTACGGTTAATGCAGAGATTTTTGACCACGGGATACCGGTTGCCGGTTATTCGATGAGTGAGGAAAACCATATAAACATAAATAAGGATGAACTCTTAAGACGTGGATTTGAAACAGGTCCGTGGCTGACTGGATTCAAAAAAGCAATCAGAAACGGTAGCAACGACTATAGGGTAACCCACAGCGGTAAAACATACACCAAAGATGATCTTAACAGTCTTGTTATGATAACGGAGGGCCAGAAGATTTCATACATCACAGACATTGCCCCAACTGATGAAAACATAAGCAGAGCCATCGAGCTTGCCCGCAACTCGGACATCCTCTACATCGAGGCCTTTTTTTTGAAAGAAGACCACGAGCGGGCATTTAAAAGGAACCACCTGACTACAGCCCATGCCGGTCACATTGCTAAAGCTGCCGGAGCAAAGCATATTGAATTAATTCATATTTCGCCTAAGTACACAGGCCTGTACAGTAAGGCAGAGTCGGAGGTGTTGGAGATGTTAGAAGAAAGCAAGGAATAATCCGCTAGTTTATTCTCATCCAGTTTTCCAAGTATTTCAGCCAATTTTTGGAGTACATGATACTCTATAGGTACTGTCTAAGTCAAAAATTTATTTAAACTCCAGCGTATAACCTATTGAACGTTTTATGAGTTTCTGTGTGCACAACTATATGGAACGAATCTCTACAAACATATATAGAACCCTATCTCTTTTACTATGTTATGGGAATTTCGGCTTTTGCACCTACTACCCCACCCACCCCTTTTGCTTTTTGACGGCAACAATGCCGTGCAGGACAAGTGTTTGTACAGATAGTTAATGACTGCCAACGCATCCTTAAACGCTATAGTCCTCCATCAATCTGTGCTTGAGGCGGAACCCTATGTTGTTGTTTCTGTTGTCGGGGGTGTTGTTGTTCCGGTTGGAACATCGCACATTCTGGGGGCGGCGGCCCCACTACCACCACGATCAACACGGTAGCCGCCACTTACACTACTCGTCCATTGCCACACATTTCCCAACATATCATACAACCCATAATTGTTCGCCTTAAAACTACCCACTGGGGATGTTACCGCATATCCATTCATCACAATTAAATAATGCCCAATCGAAATTAAATACTCTTTTAGCAGTTTTATCATAAACATTAGCATAACGACAGGCATCCTCTTCTCTGTCCCAATAAGTATCTTTCCCTGTTCCTGCCTTACAGACACTCTCAAACTCTCCTTCTGTTGGTAAACTATAATTCTTACCTGTTTTACCCGACAACCATCTCACAAATTCATCTGCATCATCTGCTGATACCATCACTACCGGTTGATTATCTCCATTCAAGAATTACCCTTATAGTCTTTACTGTCATGACTTGGTTTAAACTTCCTGTACTGTGCATTTGTTACTACATATTTCCCCATATATACACCATTCGGTAACTTCACAAACTCCATACCCGTTACAGTATCGGTATACGAAGCACCACCTGTTGTTACACTCTCTTGCTTTGGGCGGCTTGCCATCGCCAATCTTTCCGCTTCTAATTTCTCTCTTTCTGCCTTTAGCCGACTTTTCTCCTGTTCCAACGCTTGTGATTGTTCTTCCGCTTCTTTCCGCTTTTTCTCTTGCTCCAATTTCCTACGTTCTTCTTCCAACTGATTTTTTTCCTCTTGAACTCTTTGTCTCTCAGAGGATAACTGTTGTTCCGCCTCGTCAACCTTGCTGTTACCTGTTGGTTCAGATACTTGCGGTGTTTGATTTTTTGCAGATACCAATCCTTCACCAGAAAAGTAAAAAGTCTCCTACTAAAGATGATGATTCCCACGGAGTTTGTCTATTGTTTGTATTACCCATCACTCCTTCTCTTGTTTTCTTAAATACATCCTCTATTTTAATCCGGATTTTTTATGTTCTTAGCCAATTCTGCCGTGTAAACACCATACTCCCTGTCCCGTCTTCTGCTGTGCTCCCCGGCGTTGAATCACCCGATTTCTTTTTTATAACCGCCGCCCTATTCTCTGCATTTGATACACCAGCCACAAAAAATATAAATATAAGCATTAACGATATGTATCTTAGTGGTTTCATATTCATTTGCCTCCCCCGTTAATTATAAGTCCTAATCCCCGTTGTATTTAAACCAGCATATTTGCATGGAAATATACCATATTGACTTCTCTTGATTCAATATCTCTGTGTTTCAACGAAAAAATATATCTCGACAACATTGAATTTATTGATTGCAAATTTGTGCTGTTATTTACTAATATACAAGTGTGACAGAGAAAGTTTTAAATGTATCTTCGGACGAAAACCCTCAGGGTAAGTCCTCGGCAGCCTCTATGGAGGAGAAAATCGCTCTTAAAGAGCATGAGCTTCTCAGAATTCTAATGGATAACGTTCCCGACTCCATATATTTTAAAGACCATGAGGGCAGGTTTGTCATGGTAAACAAGGCTAAGGCGTACAATTCCTCAACTACTCCTGAAGCAATGATTGGAAAGACGGACTTTGACTACTTAAGCCCTGCTCAGGCATCGCGCGTGAGACAACTTGAGGAGGAGATAATAAAAACCGGCAAGCCGATGGTTGGGAACGTTGAAACGCTGACGCGTAAAAGCGGCAACACTGTCCACGTTCTGGCCAACAAGGTTCCGTGGTATGATAGTGAGGGAAACATAATTGGCACAATAGGTATATCACGAGATATAACGGAGTTTAAAGATGCAAGGGAAGCTCTTGAACTGGCAAAAAATGACCTTGAAAAACGCATTGATGAACGCACCCATCAACTTAAAGAGCTAAACGACACACTTCTTGCCGAGATAAATGAGCGCAAACGCATGGAAGAGGAAATCCGGAAAAACTATTACACGCAAAGAGCTATCAACAACGTTTTAAAAATAGCGCTTGAACCCGTCTCTTTAACTGAGCAACTTGATAAAACGCTTGACTTAGTTCTTTCCATTCCGTGGCTTTCCCTGCTGTCAAAGGGTTCTATATTTTCCTACGATGATGCCACATCTTCTTTAAATATGATCAGTGTCAGGGGACTGTCAGACTTTTTGCGTCAAACCTGTAAAACCGTTCCTGTTGGAATGTGTCTGTGCGGCAGGTGTGCTCTTACCAGAGAAACAATCTTTGTTAACCACTTAGACGACAGACACGACATTGGGTACGATGGAATGACAAATCATGGCCACTACTGCGTCCCTATTCAAAAAGGCTCACAACTGCTTGGCGTGATTAATCTGTACGTAAATGCAGGGCACACGACAACCCACATGGAGGTAGCGTTTCTCCTTGCAGTGGCAGACTCGATAGCCGGCATGATGGAAAGAGATAAAAATGAACTTGAAAAGCATAAGCTGCAAAAACAGCTGATTCACTCTGAGAAACTTTCGGCTCTTGGAAGACTTTCGGCCAGTGTTGCCCATGAAATCAGGAATCCGCTTACCGCTATCGGAGGATTTGCCAGAAGGCTTCATAAAATGGTGTTAGACGGTACAAAAGAAAAAGAGTATGCCGATGTAATCAGTGCTGAGTCCACGCGTCTTGAGATTATCCTGAAAAACATTCTTTCTTATTCCAGGGCTGAAAGCCACAACATGAGCTCTCAGAACTTAAACGAAATAATTGCCGAAACAATCAGAAATTACAGTGAAACAATGGTGGAAAAATGTGTTAAGGTTTTTTTTACAGCCGGTAATTTGCCGCTCATTAAGGTGGACAGAACTCAGATCCGGCAGGTTTTTGATAACCTTGTCACAAATGCAATTGATGCCATGCCCAGTGAGGGCGGCTCTGTCAGAATAATAACAAAAGCCACAGTCAAGGACAATGTTAAATGTGCCATGATTCAGATTGAGGACTCAGGGACAGGTATTCCGGCAGACAAAATCAGCATGATATTTGAGCCGTTTTTTTCGACAAAGGAAATGGGGCGGGGCACAGGGCTTGGACTTCCCATCACAAGGCGGATTGTTACCGAACACGGCGGGATGATAAACGTGGAGAGCTATCCTGGGGCCGGTTCAGTGTTTACCGTTTATTTGCCTTTTAAAGAGTAATTTGAAAAGAATTCACTTTGAGCATCCTTACTGAAATCATTGCTAAGAAAAAAGAACGCCTCATTGCTAAGAAAAAATCTGCTGCCTTAAAGGATTTGATTGAAAAGTCAGGTGACATGCCGCCGGTACGGAATTTTTATAGTGCCCTAAAAAGAAAAAAACCAGCGGAGCAAATAAAAATAATCGCAGAAATAAAGCGTGCCTCACCCTCTGAGGGACTAATACGCAGTGAATTCGACGTAAGAGAAATAGCTGCTATATATGGCAAAGGGGGGGCATCTGCAATATCGGTTCTTACTGAGGAGGACTATTTCAGGGGCGATTTGAAGTATATCAGCGAGGCGAGGTACGAGACAGATGTACCGGTTTTAAGAAAGGATTTTATCTTTGACACCTACCAGATGTATGAGTCACGAGCGGGCAGCGCTGATGCTGTTTTATTAATAGCAGCTGCTTTAAGCAAAGATCAGGCTGGAGAGCTTATGGCACTTGCCACAGAGCTAACTCTTCACGTGCTCTTTGAAGTGCATAACCTCAAGGAGCTTGATATGGCAATGTATCTAAACGCCCCAATAATTGGAATTAATAACAGAAACCTGACGACTATGAAAGTTGACCTAAGGACATCACTGGATATGATGAAAGACATATCTTCTGAGGAGAAAGTGGTGGTAAGTGAAAGCGGCATAAAGACCTCTGAGGATGTCAGAGCGCTGGATGAAGCCGGAGCAGATGCCATACTGGTTGGCACATCTTTAATGAAAGCCGCCAATATTGCACAGAAATTAGGCGAATTCCGTAATTACAGATCATCTTCCTTAAACATCTGAGTTCAAGTTGCCGGTAATCTCACTAATTCCGGTAAAACTATTTAAGATCACAATTTCGTTTTATTGTTATAGTAAACTGAGCCCCACCATCATTATTTCTGACAGATAATACCCCTCCTATTTTTTCCTCAACAATTTTCTTTGCCAAATATAATCCTAATCCAGTTCCATTCTCTGAAGATTTTGTGCTTACATATGGCTCATAGATTTTATCTATAACATATGCTGGTATCCCACCACCATTGTCTTGTACTGTCACAATTATTTCATCTTCTGTTCCTTTAAGAAAAATCAAAATGGTTCCCTTATATCCGTTATCTGATAGTTTGTTTTTACTGATTATCGCATCTCTTGCATTGTTAATTAAATTCAACAGTACTTGTTTAAATTCGGTAGAGCAACCAACAAATGATAAATAAGATTCACTCCCCTTAATTTTTACTATAATTTCAAGATTATGTGCTTTTCTGTAGGATTCTCCAAACATAAACATTAAATCATCAATTATTTTCTTTACGCTGATAATCTGTTGTTTTTTTGCAGGCATTAAAAAATCTCTGAAATTATCTATTGTCTTTGACATAAATTTAATCTGTGAATGAATTATCTCAATAGATTTATATAAAGATTCTTTGCTCATTTCATTATAAACGTATGTATCCTTTACATCTTCTACGGTAAGCGATATAGCATTCAAAGGCTGTTTCCATTGATGGGCTATCATGGATATAATCTCACCCATGCTTGCCATCTTTGATTGCTGTATCAACATTTGCTCATGTTGGTATCTGTTATTCACCTCCTCTTCTACTCTTTTTTCAAGGTGCTGATTTAAAGATAATAAGTCTTTCTCGACTAACTTCTTCAAATTGATCTCATTTTGTAATTTTTGATTGATAGCTGTTAGCTCATTTGTACGCTCTAATACCATCTCTTCTAACTTCTCCTTCTCCGCACCTATATTCCTAAATAAAAGGTTAAAGGGTTTATTCAAACCCATTAAAAAAATTGCTTTATATATAAAATAGTAGGACATAACTTTTAAAATATGCCCAGATACGTTCAGATAGCCATATAAATCTTCATAGAAAGTAAAACAAAGCCCTGACAGTACTGTGAAAAATATTGAAATTGCTATTAAATCCAAAACATCTTTATGAAAAAATCTCTTGCTTTTAAAAAGTAGGTACTTATTTTCCATATACTGACGTGTATTGCATGTGAGAGTAAAAAGGCAAAATGCTATAACTATACAAAACAATTCAACAATCGTATGATATGCTAAATACCCGTAAAGACAGCTTAAAACTAGAACTAATATTAGGAAACCCAACAAAAAATTACTTTTTAAAACCTTTAAATTATAAGATTTTATTATGTTTTCCATAATCCCTCACTCAGTTTAAATACTATTCAACTTGTGTTTCAGATACTATCTCTCTAATAATCCCCTCCAGTTCTTCTGATGTCCTGAAAGTTTTTGCTTCTTCATTATTTAGTTCCTCATTCTCCCCTAAAAAAGTACCGTTGTTGCATTTATAATAAATGAAGGTATCTTACATATTACTTACAAATTTGTGATAACACTTCTATACTTTAAAAAAGATATACTACATACTCTAATGCCTATGTATCAATATAATGAACGGCACAATTACCATACTTGAGATTTGTGTCATAAACTAAAGATATATTTATATACCAGGATATTATCTTATGCTTTAACTTCAAGATATCATAGCAACACAAAGCCCTGAATTGTGTAATGCAAACTACAAAATAAAATCATTTTCAAAAAATTTTGTGTTAAAATAATAGTATTTCTTTTTAACATCCAAAATATAGCCTTCTTTTCTCCAATGTGCCAGCACTGATGTGACTGTCTCGCGAAACAAACCTGTCATATCAGCAATATCCTGATGGGTTACTTGAATTTCTATCTTGATTCCGTTAGGGGTTTGTGCTACAAATTTACTTGCTAACCTTTGAAACATCGCTTTTATTCTCTGTTCAGCCTTATTATAGGTTAATCTTTTAATAATATCATTTGCTTCTCTTACTTTTGAACATAAATCCGTCATTAAATAGTGAACAAAGCTGGGTTCTGAACTAACCAAAAGCCAAAAATCATTTTTTGACATAATTGCAACAAGGGTGTTCTCCACAGCAATTACCGTTGCGCTTGTTGTTTGATTATCAATCAGAGACATTTCTCCAAAATATTCACCGATACCTCTTACTGCAATCGTTACATCTTTCCCATCATCGTTTATAACATTTACTTTAACCTTGCCAGTTAAAATCATGTACAGTTGTTTATTTTCACTACCGTGCTGGACAAGCACTACATCCTTCTTATACTTTCTAATCAGTATTTTATTAGATATCTGTTCTATATCAGCAACACTTAGACAGGATAAAAGCGGCACTTTTCTCAATAGACAGATAGCATTGTCACTCTTGCAGTATTTTTTCATGCGGTTAGATAGTCAATGTAAACTTGAAACTCAGAAATGTTATTAAGTTTTAGATTATTTATCTGGAAACACATCCTGTACAATCGTCCAAAAGAACGACGTCGCCACAAGTAACAAATCGCTACTACCACATATATAACATCCATATAACACATTCCTCCCTTTAGGAACAGTAGATTGTAACAAATAATTATTTGCTAATTTTGTAATCCAAACTACAAAATGAATGAATTACAATATAGTTACGCATAATTTATATATTCTCACGAAAAGAATTGTGACACAAAGATTTATTAATGCTGCGGTTTATAATTTACGATAAAAATGAAGTGTATTCAATGTGATGGCAAAAAGAGTGAACGGTTAATCTTGAGTTTCAGATACTATCTCTCTGATAATCCCCTCCAGTTCTTCTGATGTCTTGAAAGTTTTTGCTTCTTCTGATGAAATATTTTTTACGGTGCCAATTATAGAGTGTTGACCATCATTTCTATAAATGCTCAAGATATATGTGGATTTCACGATGTTTCCTCATATATTTGTACCTTTATTGTTAGCGACTCCATTGTTAGTTCCTCGTCCTCCCATAAAAAACTTCCCTAAAATAGCATCTATGTTGTGTTTATTTTAAACAATAGTATCTTACAGATCACTTACAGATTCGCCATAATTTTGAAAATTATGGTATTTAGCAGAGGATTGTCAGAGGTTTAAAGAAGTGCACACAGTCAATTATTTTCCATAATAGACTTATAAAGATTCTCTGTTTTCACAGATGGGCTGATAGCAAGTACAGTGTTAAATATGTGCTTACACTTATTGTATGTGGCAAGCGCCTCTCCTTTTAAACCGGCTTTCAAGTAACACGTTATTAGATGGCTGAAACATTCCTCCCGAAGATAATCCGTATCCAATGATGTCTTATAACATTCTATGGCTTTGCCACACTTATTGACACTTTCGTAGAATGATCCTGCTTTATTACAAATACGGATGAACTCGTCCTTCAAACGCTCTCTTTGGTATGCTGCCCATGACTGGTCATGTTCACCCGGAAGAAAGTCGCCTTTATAAATGTTTAAGGCTTTTTTGTATAAATTATCTATTTTCTGCTCAACGTCTGATAACGCTACCGTACTCTCTAACTCATCTATAATATCCCGCAACGACCACACATCTATCCAGCAATAGTCAGAATTAATAGATACGTGGTTATCTGACATAATAATAGCGTCGGAATCGAATCTTAAAAGTTTACGTAAGCGATGTAGTGTAGTATGAAAAGATTTCGTCGCCAGGTCACCGTCCACATCGGGCCACAAGGTGTCAGACAACTGCGTAATGCCTACGTCTTTTCCTCCATACGCTATTATTGCCTTCAGCATTTCAAGAGGTTTTCGTTGGGTTTTGCCCGAAAAGTTGACTAGTTTTTCATCTACTGTTATTGCAAATCTTCCGAGCGTATAAACTTTTAGCGGATATGGCCAGTTTTCATCTTTATAGCTACCGGGGGTAATATTATGAAGCCTGATCATTTCCTTAATAAAATCCGTTTCAATTCCTTTTTCAATAGCCGCTATGCATAAACGTTCCGTGGAACTTTGCAAGAAAAACGTAAATCTCATCCCAATTTCTCTGGAGAGCGTAACGTCGCTTTTAATTTTTTCAACAAATTGCTTCTCGTTATTTTCATAAAAAGATATGAGGGCCTCAAGCATTGTGCATATGTACGTGGGAAGCGTACTGCCGGTAATAACGCCAAAATTTAAGCTCTCTTTTATATGATGTCTTGCCTCCTCATACTGTCCAGACTCAGTGTATATATATGCAATACTATATTCAAATATCCCAAGGATCAAATAAGAACCTAAGTCCACCGTTAACTGTATGTTTATTTCAGCGTGATCAATAGCTGACTTGTATTGGCCACGGCTAAGGGCTACAAGTGAAACAATCTGATGATAATATATATTGCCAAAACATTGCACGTTGACCATGGAAGATTCCATTTTCTTCAGATATTTTTCTGCAGCTTCATTGTCGCCAATAGCGAGGGAAATATAAGTGGCCGTACCGAAAAGCATTAAATCCAGCATATGTACATCATACTCTCTTGCAAGTTCTAATCCCTCTTCCACAACCTTCAGTCCCTGTCTATATGATGCAGAATAAAAAAAGTATAGCGATTGTGACCTGCAGAACATCAATCTTGCTAATAGGTTTCCTTTTGACTTTTCGATAACTGGAAACAAGGTTTCAATTATAACACCGGCTTTGTATATCTTGCCGGTATAGAGATAGTATAGAATTAGGTTATGGCCGAGAGACATAAGTTGTATAATATTTTGAGAATGGCGTAATATTTTTAACACTTCCTCTTCCCAGTAAGGCATGTCTTGATGCCAAGGCTGTCGAAACATAAGTGCTGAGAATATACTTGAAGATAATCGCTGTCTAAGTTCTAATGGGATATCCTGTATGGAGAAACTCAGCGATAAAGGAGTGTCTTTATGCCTATTGGTCAATTCTTCATACTCGTTAATCCAATAATCCAGAGGGTGAAAGTCTTTCCATTCATAAACAAAAGTATCTACTATACTGCAAAATGCAGATAACAACCCTTTGAGGTCATCCGTAGATTTAAATTTTTCGTACGAGATCTCTAATATTTTGCGTGTTTCTGCAGGGTTGGTTTGCAGCATATTCATTCCTTTCCAATAAAGCAGCCACGGTTGCTTTTCGATGAAGTCATCAGGGATAGCAGCAAACCATCTGTTAAGTATAGCACCCCTACCATGGGCAATCATGGACGCTACATGTTTAAGCACAATAGTCGTGAGCTTTTCCCAGTCCGACATGTCTATACATAGTTGGACAGCAGCCTCGAAATACCCGTCTTCTTCTAAAATATCTTCAGCCCTTCGCACTATTTCATCTTCGTTTTGTCTAAAATACTCTTTGGCATGGGCACGTAAAAAAGCATGAAACAGATCGTGATACACAAACATGACTCCACTATGAGTATGTTTTTTAGTAATAAAATACTGGCGGTGTTTCTCTGATAAGATTTTACGGCTATGCACGTATCCAGTCAATCTCTCCGCCATAGGAATGCTGAATTCCTGAAGGTATGCCGTCTTAAACAAGAAATCCCGAACATTGCTTTCTGTTTTTTCTAATATCTCTCTGGCAAAATAATCAAAAACTACTTCGTTTACTTCTGTTTTTTCTAAAAAGGACATAAGAGATGCAATATTTCCTCTTTCTATCGCCAATATTAATCCTGCCACCCAACCTTCCATCTTTTTGTGCAATTGCCTGATTATTTCCTCCGGCACCTCGATTTTTGTAAAAGCCCTTACCAGATTTAAGGTATCGTCCATGGTAAACAAAAGGTCATTCCATTCAAAAAAGCCTAAATCACCATTTCTTCTTAAATCGGCATACTCTATTGGAGGCTCTAACCTGCTTATTACGATAGAGGCAAATCCCTCAGGCATTAAAGAAAATCCTATGCCCAGAACGTCATGAATCGCTGAATCTGCAAGAGTATTTTGATAATTATCGAAAACAATTAAGAAAGGGGCGTGAGTTTCAGTTGAGCGGTAAATGTCCTCTTCTTTTACAGCCTCCGCTACCAATGTAAATAATTTTTTAAAATATCTGGCAGCGAATGCCGGCACGTTTTTAAAATATTCAGATGTAAATTCCGGCAACTCTGCATTCTTTTGGTGCAGCAGCGTTTTAACGGCCAGAGTCATATAGGAGAAAAAAGTTGAAACGTCTATATCAGTTCCGTCCATATGATACCAGAGAAAGGGATTGCTACGGCTTTTAAGATAGCTTGCAGCTAACGTGGTTTTACCAGAGCCCGCCGGGGCTGACATCCAAACAATCCTCTTTTGCAAAGAACTGTCAATAGCTTTAAAACATAACTCCCGCTCTATAACATCTTGTAAAACCGGAGCTGTAATCTTTGTTAAACCAGCCTGTGCCAACTATTTACCACCCCTTTTTGTGTTCGCCAACACTAAGATAAAATATAGCACTCTCTTGTGAAAGTTGTCAAAAAAAGATCGAATATAGTTTTTATGGGTTCAAAGTTTTTATTATGTTTTCCCGGTTTTTTTAAACATCTGAACAATAGCGATGTATTTTTAATCTTTCATTTGCTAAAATACTGTGCGTTTATTTAAAATATTGTCAAAAAGGGAGGAGATACAGTGTCAACCCTGATAATAAAAAATATAGGCAACGAGGGTCCGGGTACTATTGAGGATTACCTAAAAAACAACTCCAAAGCCTATACAATTGTTTATATGAAGCAGGAAAGACCTCCAAAAGGAGATGAGTTTGATTCCCTTGTAGTCCTTGGCGGCCCGATGAGCGTTAACGAGACGGATAAGTACCCGTTCCTCATTGAGGAGGAGGCACTGTTAAAGGATTTTATTGCCAGAGGAAAGCGGGTTTTAGGGATTTGTCTGGGCTCTCAGATGATAGCCAAAGTGCTTGGTGAAAGGGTCTATAAGGGCACTGCTCCGGAGATAGGCTGGTATGATATTAATGTCACAGAGGCTGCAAAGAATGACGTGGCTTTCTCAAGGCTGATAGTGCCTGGCACATCAGCCCTAAAAGTGTTCCACTGGCACGGTGAGACCTTCGATATTCCCGCAGGTGGTAAGAGGCTTGCCTCCTCTAAACTCTATCCTAATCAGGCATTTAAGTATAAAGACAATGTGTATGCTTTTCAGTTTCACATGGAGGTCAACAAACAGATGGTTATGGAGTGGATGAGCACAGAGAATGTGGATTTAGATGGGTTAAAAAGACAAACTGATGAGATATATGATTCATACTTAAAGCGGGCTATGGATTTTTATGATGAATTTTTTGGAAAATAGCACAAATAACCTGATAAGGAGGGTTTTGCTTGAAAAAAATAGACGCAATCATTAAGCCGTTTAAGCTTGACGATGTTAAAGATGCCCTGCATGTGCTGGGCGTTCAGGGAATGACCGTGACGGAGGTTAAGGGGTTTGGGAGGCAAAAGGGCCATACGGAGGTTTACAGGGGGACTGAGTATGTTATAGATTTCATACCAAAGGTGAAAATAGAGGTGGTAGTAACTGATGATTTGGTTGAAAAGGTGTTAGAGTCTATAGAGAAGGCCGCCAAAACCGGTAAAATCGGGGATGGCAAAATTTTTATTTACAGTGTTGATGACGCTGTAAGAATCAGAACAGGAGAGCGTGGAGACGTTGCTCTCTAAGATAAAAAAACTTATAACAAACCGGAGGTTTAGAATTACATGACACCAAAAGAGGTACTGGAGTTAACTAAGAAAAACAATGTGGTAATGGTAAATTTACTGTTTGTGGATTTTCCCGGCGTGTGGCAGAATCTGTCTGTGCCTATAGGGCAGCTGCAGGAGTCGTCCTTTGAGGAGGGGTTTGGCTTTGACGGCTCATCGATTAGGGGCTGGCAGGCGATTAATGCCTCTGATATGCTGCTTATGCCTGACGCTACATCGGCATTTATTGACCCTTTCAGGACACACACCACGTTAAATCTGATTTGCAACATTCTGGATCCGATAACAAAAGAGTCCTATAGCAGAGACCCGCGCTACATAGCGATGAAGGCGGTAAATTACCTGAAATCAACAGGGATAGCCGACACGGCATACTTTGGGCCTGAGGCTGAGTTTTTCATCTTTGACGATGTACGTTTTGACCAGAAAACCAATGAGGGCTACTACTATATAGACTCCATCGAGGGAATATGGAACTCCGGGCGTGACGAAAAACCAAACCTTGCCTACA
>JADFXG010000036.1 GCA_015233895.1 Nitrospirota bacterium
GGCAGATGAAATTAAATTCTAATATAATGTTTTTAGCGAGCTACATCAAGTTACAAGCTAAAAAGTGAATACAGTTGATTTTTCAGCTAAATCAATAAGATACGGAGCTTTACCAAACCTGGCATTTTCAATAAGGTCTCCCTCAAGTACCTGCCTTGTTTCTGCACAGGGTGTGCAAACGTGAATCGTTACATTGTTGGCCATAAGATAACCTAAATGTGAGATAGCCTCATCACCGGTTGGTGCTATTACATGGTCTATTAACCCTTGTTTAGCCAGAAAAACAGCATCATCCGTTAAAAATATTTCAACGTCGTGGCCTTTTTCCTTAGCTACTTTAGCAAGCTGAAGAGCTCTACACACACGCGTTGGATCCTCCATTCCCCTTGTTAATACAAACACAAAACTTGACATAATTTCCTCCCTTTCTGATTTTCTTAAAACCTTATAAAAAGGCTTTTGGTATTATTTTAACACAACAGGTTACATTCAGAAGGCATTTCCCTATACCATAATAAGTTTTTTTTAGTAATTTTCTTTAAGTTTTACGGCCAGGAAAAAACTGTTAAAAAACAGGTGAGATTTACTCTTTTGGCGTTACCTTTTTGCCCCGCTTTTTTCTATGTCTAAAATATGTTTAAATTGAGGAGAAATGCTTTCTTCATAATTAGGCATTGACATATATGCACTTAAACTAATATTGAAATTTCCGCTGGATACTTCACTAATTTTTCTCTGTGTATATTTTATTGTTGGAAACAGCCTTCTTTTCCCGTCATAATTGTTATCAATGCTCCATCCCTGTTCTTTTGAAATATCAATTTTTGATGGTATTATGTTATATCCTCTGATAATTTTATCCCTCCTTAATGCAGGGCATATCCGATATGGATAAATCTCTTTAATAAGTTTACCAGCAATTTCTTCTTTATTCACTTGAAAGACGTTGTTATTTATAAATTTCCCCAAATCATACCAGCATTGAGATAATGTACCGGCACCATCACGAATCATCGTTCTATGACATCCAAACAGATTATACGTATAAGGACTTGCTCCAAAGCAAAATAAAGGATTAGTAATCTTTTGTTTGAGTTTATCTCTGTAGCAAATAAGCAACTTTGAAATATCCCTTTTGTCAATTATTTCATTGTTTATCTTTACAATTGTTGACTTCCAATTTTTGATTCTTAACCATAGTTCATCGAATTGAAGTATTTCCTCTGCATTAAAATTCAACTCATGGATTTCTTCTTTGTTGGGACCTTGTTTTAGTTGATAACCTGGATGGATCTGAATGCTTGAAAGCACTTGTGCAAAATTGTTTGAAGATGATTTACCAAAACTTACAGTTAATATCCAGCCTGAAATATCAGGTAAAAAGTCCTCAATACTTTTATAAACCACGTTTTTCGTTGGAACCACAATGGATGTATTTGTCAAAAAGTCTAAGACACTTTTATTTACTACTGCAGGCGTCAACGGTTCAGTTTCAACAACCTTAAAATTAACCCTTTTCCAATATTTTTTGGTGTCTGCGTCTGTAAGTCCTAATCTTTTTTGAAGTTCCTCTAATTCTAAAAATTCTTCTTCAGAAAGATATTTATCTTCGATTGTCTTTTCAAAAACCTTTGCCCACGCAGAAATATTATGCTCTCTCGCTAAACCTTGTTTTTTTAGATTAACAGAAAGACTTTTTTGTTTTGTTAATTCTGCATTATTTGCCTGTCGCACTCCCAAGATAAACAATGTAACTGCTACAGCAGTAAAAAAAAGACCTCCAGCAAAATTTCCTACAAAAAGCATACTTAATCCATATATCCCAAATATTACACACCAAATAATTTTCCCGAATCCTTTCTTCAAGATCATTTAAACCTTCAAAAACACATTTCCGCATCTTTGACATAAAAATGAATTCTGCCATATTTTTAACGCTTCCTCATAATATTGCCGCAAATAGTTTTTTCTATCTATTCTTTTTGGTTCTATTTTTTTGTTAATAAAAGAAAATAATAACCATAAGCCTATAGGTAATGTGATGAATAGGAATATAAAAATAGCAGGTTCATTCGTTTTTGCATATATATCGGCACTGACAAACAATAATAGAAAATGAAAGACAAAAAAAATAACTATACTTGAATTCTTTCTTGATTCTAAATCATTTTTTAATATCTTTATTAGATCCGGTGGTGCTATTTTCCCCGTTAACATGGAGGACATCTGCCCGCCGGATGCAGCAGTTCCTATGCTGATCCCTCCGCTTCCTGAAAAATTCATCATTGTTACATTTGAGGTTAGGCTGACGTTTTGTATTCCTTCATTATAAACAAGCGGGATAGACTTAATAATTTCTGAATTACATTTCGGGCAATTAAATGTATTTGTTTGCTCTAATGCACCAATTACCTTCTTTTCAATTTCACTTTTAGTCTTTAACTCAACAATCAGGACAGATGCTTCTTTTGCTTTATCTGACTTTATTTTCTCAACTTCTTTTACACTTTGTTTCGTAACACTACTATACCCGCATTTACAAACTTCAAGCGTACTCGGCACGAACCTTTTGCATTCCAGACATTCCCAGGCCATCCCCTCATTCCTCCATTTTTTGTTACTCTGCCTCGCTCACCAATGACTAACGGTTTAGTCTGTAAAATATACCATTCAAAAATCTACGTTGTCAAGAGTTTTCTTACTTACTATATGCCTCAAATTCCATGCTTCACAGTCAAAATGTGATAGGATACAAAAACTTTACAAATAGCGCCTTTGGAACAGGGCAGTTAAAAGAGTATGACAGCTGCGTTGATTTGAACATAAGTGATACTTACTGGCAGTCTAAAATAGCGGTTGGAGTAACAAAAGGGTAATTTTGTAGTCAACAATAGTCAACAATAGTTACCCTTTTAAAAACTTTTTATAGAAGCGACTTATATGGAGCGGAGAGGGGGGGATTCGAACCCCCGGTGAGTTACCCCACAACGGTTTTCGAGACCGCCGCCTTAAACCGCTCGGCAACCTCTCCTTAACGATTCAAAAAATTCTTTAAGTATTATCGTACATTCCCCTTGTAAAATGCCAGAGGTAACCGCAACTCTGTGATTTAACCTTGCGTCATTTAGCAGATTATAAATTGAATTAACAGCACCCGCTTTTGTATCAGTTGCACCATAAACCAGATGGCTCAAACGGGCATTTAATATCGCCCCGGCACACATTATACAGGGCTCTTTTGTCACATAAAGCGTTAAGCCCGTAAGTCTCCAGTCTCCTGTAATACGGCACGCATCTCTTATTGCTAAGGTTTCAGCATGGGCTGTCGGATCTCTTAACTGTTCCTTTGTATTGTGAGCCCTTGAGATTATTGTGCCATCACGATCCACTATCACAGCCCCTACAGGCACATCCCCAAAAGCTAAGGCTAGAGTCGCCTCTTTAAGTGCTTCACCCATGAAATACTCATCCGCTGTCACACTAACATCCGTGACTTAACACATCACCTATGACTTCAAGGCACATACGACATTTATAAACTATTAATCCCCCTGATTAATGCCTTTTTAGTCACCGCTATATTTTTTAAATGTGCCAAGATCTCCTATCCCGTTACTACTGTTCTGTTGTGATTTCTTTTCCTCTTTATTAGGAGTCTGCTTAGGTTCTGGCTTAGGTTCATCCGCAAGTGAATATTTTACCTTTGCAAATTTTTCAAGCATTGTTTTAACCTCATCAAGAATTACCTTTGCTTCTACTGAGAATTCCCCCTCTCCTGAAAAAGCATCTTTAAACCTTGTCAGGGCAGTTATTTTATTATCCACTTTGGATTCAGTTTGTAAATAGGGTTTAAGCTCATTAAACGCACTTTTCATCTCCTCAAGCTTTTTTGCATGATAAGATTCAGATTCACGATTATTTTTTAAGTCATCCAGAGTGAATTTCGCCCCCTCTGACTTTGAATCGGTGCTGGGTGGCGGTGGGGCAACAGCTACTTTGAAAACAAAGTCGCCCTTATCAAGCTTAGAGTTTCTGATTTTACCGTATTGCGGATGCTGTGTACCCTTAGAGTAATTAGTGACGGTGTTTTGCAAATACTCACCCAATGCCGTGCCTGTTATATAGCCGTCTTTATCAGCAGCTGAGCCCTCTAAAGCCGCCTTAAATTGCTCCAAAAAGATACTCTTATCCGGCACAGGCTCATCTGCTGCCCCTGAAGTGATAAATTGCCGCACTGGCCTTGAGGCCTTATAAGAAATACTTTCAGGCACAGCACGCGTCATATCAAAAATAGAGCCTGAAAAACAACTGTCAAAGAGAAACAACGCATGTTTAGCGTCAATTCTTTTAGCAAAAGATTCTATTTGCTGCATATCAATGGCCTTTGCCAGAAAACCTGCTCTGTTTTTATCAGGCCTTGGTGCATCCACCGGTACAATGTATCCCATATCCTCGCCATAGGACTTCTTTACAGTATGGCCGTGGCCTGCAAAATAAAACAGCAGCCTGTTTTCGGTTTTTGAACCATACTTTTGAATAAAGTCATCGAAAGCCCTTAAAAGTTTATCCCTCTCGGGATTCATGACGGTAACAACTTCAAACCCCTGCCCAACCAAAAGTTTTTTGACAACCTCCACGTCACCTGCTACCCCAGGTAATTTAGGCCAGCCAGACTGATAGTCAGAAACACCGATTACAAGCGCATGGCTTTCGCCATAAAGGTTTACTTCTTTTCCGCTATCGTCTTTTATTTTTATTGTTACGCCTCTGCCAGCGCCAACAGCTGCTGATACCATAACTAAGAGAAGCAGACACAAAACTGCCGTAAATGCCTTAAAATGCCTCTTCATAGTTCCCTCCTTTAATACCTTATCAAACAAATACCGATATTACAAAAATACTACAAACTCCACCTCTAATTATATGTTACAGCAATTAAGCCATTTAGTCAATTATCTCGCACATGTATTACTGTTGCTGAGTTGTTATGTGAACAGTATCCTCGTACATTTCAGATATGCCTGAGGTTCCCTGAGTTTCAGATGCCGCTGCTGTAGTGATTTTTTTAATCTTAACACCCCTGAGCTTTCGTGGTATTTCAGAGGAGGATGTTTTTACCTCATATACACCGCCAAGAGGGTTAAGCACTATATCTCCAAGCGGATGTGTGGCAGCATAAACAGTGATTTTCTCTTTTCCAAAAGGAGGGGATACCTCAAATACAAACGCATCCTGAGAAGATGGTATCTCATACTGCTTACCAGCCTCAAAGAGAATGTCCGTTCTGTATGGATTTGGTAAAAGCTGTAAGCTCCCTCCCTTAGAGTCTTCATATATAACTTTCGCATAAAACGCTTTATTTCCTCTGAGATAGACCTTTATTTGTTCTTTACCGCCATAGACTCTCTTGTCCGTGGTGATTGATACAACTAAGGGCGCATCTTCAGCAGTGTTTACCTCTGTTTTTGGCGGTTCGTTAACATTATAATCGGCATCCTTATTTTTGAAAATCGTTCTCATGCGAGGACTTAGCTCAGCTTCTATTTCAGCAACAGCACATTTTGTCTTACCTTTGTTAGCCCACTTCAAAGGCTCTGCTTTTATGATTGTTACTTCTGCATCCTTATAACTATCTTTCAATGCCTGGTTATCTGTGTGATTAACAGCAATCTCTCTTGCCTTTGTTTTTGCATTTTCTAAAGCTTGCTTTTCCGCCTCCTTGTAGCCTCTGCCTCTTTCAACACATGCGCTGCCCTCAGACTCCACAATAACCGACTGGCCGGCATATATACCTGAAACAGAAAAAACAAAAACTATTAGTAAAAATAAAATCCTTAAAACAAATGCCCTTATGATGTTGTTAGATGATACAGCGTTCTTATTTGTGTTTAAAAAATACACGAGTTATATCCCCCGTACTTTTTTGATAAAAAATTATTGCATTATAGTTTTCCACAGGCCCGTACAAAGCGTTCTCTTTGATTTCAGCAGCAATAGTAGATATGAAGTCAAATATGATGCCAAAGATGCTCCTCCCTTCATCAACCTCAGGGTCTATCTCAGCTTTTACAGTTCCGCCATATTTCACAACCCTGGAAAACCATTTATCCAACCTTCCAGGAATCTTATTGGTCTGGGTTGGAGTGAGAAATTTCACGGTTACGTTATCACATTTTTTCTTTAGTGCTGCAGAGAATTCCTCATCAAATGACGACGTATCTATAAAGTTTACTTGTGGTGCCACTTCACATTTATTGTCCTTAGAGACCGCCTCCGGCCTCGAATCCTGCCCGGATGATGTAGGGTTCTCTATGCTCTGTAAAAAGCCTCCGGAGTCTTCTGATGCATATAATGACGTATTTGCACAACACACCACAGCTATTGCCGCAGCCATAAACAGCAATGTAACATTCCTCATAAATACCATCTCTGCAATTCCTCCCTATCAGGCTTAACGTTGTTTCTCTTTTGTAACCATCTCTGTACTGGTTTCAGACCACCCCTGTTCGTGCTTTATCATCTGTAAAAGTCCAGCAAAATCAGAACCTAAGGGATCCATCAGTGTTTTATTAATTAGTTTTGGCAATCCCTTAACCTCATTCTTAAACGCAAACACCTTTATATATTCCGTACCAAACGGTGCCCCTACTTTCCCAAGATCCCTCAGCTCTATGGGTACATCACGCTTTATGGGAGCAGTGGGAACATTTTTGTCAGGCAACAGAACAGTCACAAACCCATCGGGGTTTATATTAAGCAGAAGAAGATGGGCATCCGATTCACTTTTTATCGTGAAATCTATTGTCTCATCCTCAAAAAACACTGTCCTGCCCTCCACATCACCAACGTTTAGCCATACATTAAACTTCTGATTCGGGTTTTTCAGCCTGAGAAGCTCCCTGCCCTTAAAATATCTTTTCACAGTGTTTACAACATCCTGCTTGCGTTTGACATCTATGCTGCACAATAAATCTCCGTTGGGAAGAGCAAGCAAATACCTCATACCATCCCGCACAATCATTAAGTCATATTTTTCATCGTCATAGGCAGTGCCATTAACTACGCTCAGGTCAGCAGGAAATAACCTGCCTAAGTCATCATAATCTTGAACAATCTTCACTCTGGGTAAATTTGAGTCTTCTTTTACCGCTTGAGGAGCAAAGTACGCTTCTTCTTTAAATTTCGTATTATCAAATACCGGAAGATTTATATCAAATGCTTTATTTCGCAATAACTGAGGAGTTTGGCCATAATCTTTAGACACATTTCGCCTCAGATAGTTATAGAGCTCTTCATAAGTTATTACACCGTCATTGTTTGTATCGGCAGCACCTTTCAGGCCAATTATCATGGTGTCAGTAAGAGCTCCATGGGCAAGGCCATCTGAGCCAGTGGATAAATCACGAGCCGTTTCAGTTTTATCTGAAGCAGAGATATAGAGAACATTTTTATACGGATACGCTGCGGCTGGTTTTGAGGAGCTGGAATGCGCCTCTGCAGTTAAACCGGTGTTTATATATTTGGATTTTCCAAGAGTATTTGAGGCTTCTACAGCTCCAAGGCTTCTTACAGCATTTCCAGAAAAACAGGCGTCAAAAACCACAAACACTCTCCTGTCATGCTCTAATTCTTTCAGCACAGGGAATATATCTCTTTTACCTATAATTAAAGAGTCCATCATCGTTTGCGGCGATGCACGGTCTAACTTAAAATCAAAAGGCACAATAGCCCCCGTAGTAGTGTCCAGCGTTTTAAATTCAGGATCAAATGCACTTGTACCGTGGCCACTGAAGTAAAGAAATATGTAATCACCGCTCTGTGTAGTTTTTTGTAATTTTCTTAAATGTGCAATTATATTCGCTTTGTACGCGTTCCTGCTTAAAATTGATTCAATATTTTTTCTGTGAAAACCATAATTTCCTGTCAACAGTTCTTTTAAACTGTTGACATCATTTTCAGGACCCTGAAGATTTAAACTACTATCATCATACTCTTTCACTCCAACCAACAAAGCATAGTGCTCAGCTACAGCTTGTTGCGGCAAAAAAACTATAAGAAGCAAAACCAAAAACACTTTATATAAGTTCATTCGGAACTCCCCAATAAATATTTCCATATGTATCCCCGAATATCAAAACACTGTTAATCAATCCAAATCCCATAAACAATGTGACCGGCCAACTGGCACAGGGCATTTTATCTACAGCTTATAACAGACATCTAAGCCGCATTTCTTTCTTTTTAGAGACTGCGGATTATTAAAAACCAACAATACTTATCAAAGACTAGTTGTCAGGTAACTCATCACTGGAGGATTTCTTTGATAAGTTTTCGCTTTTGTGAACATTCTCTCTATAGTCCAGAGGTTGAATCTCCGCTCCCCTCTTGCTTATGTTGTCTGAAACTGTAGCGTTGTCAACGGATTCTGCCTTCTTTAGAAGATCCACACGTTTTGCCGTTATCGCAGATTTGTAAACTGTGTCATCTTTGACATCATATATCCCCAAAGATGTAATCCTGTAGATGCGGTTTACGATATAGTCTGAAACCCACAAATCACCGTCAACCCAAACCACGTCTGACGGCCTCTTGACAAGGGAGGGCAAATCTGCTCTTTGCACAATTTTCCCGGACTTTACATTCAATTTCACCAGATCAACCTTTACGCAATCGCCATACGAGGCGGAATTGCATGAATTGTGCCCCAGCACCCAGAGACCTGGTTTAGCACAATCCCATGACAAGCCTGTGGGTTCTCTGACTGGCGAGAAAAACTCATCTGTAACTTTACCGGTAGCGGGCGAAATTTTATAGATTTTTGAGGTACCTGCATCGGCAACCCAAAGAAATTCGCCATCAAAAGCCAATCCGTTTGGTTTATCGCCTGGAGATAAAAGGGTCTTTACAATACTGTTGTTTTGCATGCTGAGTTTAAAGATTTCTTTACTCAGAGAGTCGGCAATCCATAGATACCCATTGTCACAGCAGTCACCCTCCCATGCAAGACCGCAAATGTTTACGAATTTAGGAATTGGAACAGGGAACTTTTCAAGCATAAAATTTAAAATTCTTGTTTTGCTGAAATCCTCAACTGGAAGCACGTCGAGAAAACGTATATTGTAATAAATAGATCTGTCACCTATAATAAAATCCCTGCCGTTCCACGTTATAGCATTTGGACCCCACCCTCTGTCATCAAATGGCGTAAATGTAGGCGTATCAGAGTACCAGACACACCCAAAATTAGACAGGAGCAGAAACAAAAGCATTGCTATTACAACCCTGACCGTCTTTTCGCTAAAAAGATATCTCATTTTTATCTCCATGATAAAATCTCAAAAGAACATCGACCACCATCTGAAACCAAACCAGCTAAACCCTCCTAATCTATACAAAAACTGCCTGTCATATTACCCCTTAGCGATGCAATTGCCATGATGCAATTGCCATGTAATTACTTACTATTTACTGCATCCTTAAACGCCTTACCAGGGACAAATCTGGGAACCTTGGCCTCAGGTATATTAAGCACGGCACCTGTCCTTGGGTTGCGCCCCTCTCTTGCCTTTCTCGTTGATATGGAAAAAGTACCGAATCCTATAAAAGTGACCTTCTGTCCACTCTTTAGCGCATTGATAATAGCATTGGTTGTAGAGTCCAGAGCTTTAGCCGAGTCCCCTTTAGTCAGACCTGCCTCTTTTGCGATCTGATCAATTAATTCTGCCTTTGTCATTAAATTTTCCTCCTTTGTTTGGTAAATGCCACGCTTACCTGAACACTCAGGCGCTATACGGAGAGATTATAACAAAGGTTATTGCATTTTGCAATAAAAAAATTATAGAATTTATATATTTTAAAAATAAATAAAAAAAAGTTTACAACTGTTTGTATAACACCATGAAGATAACGATAATAGCATTTGGGGACAGCCTGACTGTGGGCTTTCAATCGCCCACATATGAAGAGCCGTGGTATGTTGAAACTCCCTATACCGATTTTCTAAAGGAAAAAGTGCACTTTAAAGCTGAGTTCATAGTGCGGGGGATAAGCGGCGAGCTGACATCCGATATGCTGGAACGCTTTGACAGGGATGTTTTAGAGATGCGGCCTGATTATGTTGTAATTTTAGGCGGCACTAACGATCTGGGCTGGGGCGTATCCGTAAACGAGGCAGTGGAAAATCTCAACGCTATGTACCAGAAGAGTAAAACTAACGGCATAACCCCTGTTGCCGTAACTGTGCCATCCATAAGGGGGTTTGATTCTGCAATTGCTCCGCGGCTGGCACTCAACTCTATGATTATTCAAAGGTCAAAGGAGATGGACTTTCCCTGTATAGACCTCTTTAGCGCAACCTGTGAAAAAAACACACTTGCTCTTGCCCCTCAGTATTCAAATGATGGTTTGCATCTTTCCACTGAGGGCTATAAAATGATTGCCGATTTGTTGTATAATGAAGTATTCAGGCATGTAGGCAGTGAGGGTTAGCAAAAACGCATTGTATTTGGCGTTGTGCAGGATAATTATGAATATATGGGTCATTTCTTTAACTGTGTTGCGGTCAAATTTAAGTAATGAGGAGGTTAAAGGTGGAAATATACTGGGATGAGAGTCTTTCGACAGGGGTAGAGCTGCTTGATAAACAACATAAGGAGATCATTGCGAGAATAAACACTTTATTGACCATGACAGATGAGGAAAAAGAACAAGAGTTGGACAAACTTTTGAGGTTTTTCGGCGGATATGTCATAGATCACTTCAACGCTGAGGAGTCCTATATGATTAAACACAAGTATCCCCGTTACGATGAACACAAGGAGGAGCATATGAAGTTTCTTAAAAGTTATTCGTCTCTTAAGAGGCTTTTTGACAAAGAGGGCGCAACTGAGCTAATTATCACAGCTACACAGAATCAGGCTGTTGACTGGCTTGTTAAGCATATCCGACATACGGATAAGGATGTGGCAAATTTTTTAAGAGAAAGGGAGTAAGCACAGAGTCCTATATGTGCTTCAGAAAAAAGATTAATCAGCAGATGAATGCAGATGAAAAAATATAAATCTGTGGAAATCTGCTGGAAAATCCTTATTCTGCCTTTAAAATAACCTCCATCTCTTTAGCTTAAACACCAAAAAGCGCATCCACTCTATGCCTCTTCTGGAAAGTCTCTTAACCATATTGCCATCTGAGGCTGCAGTACCTGTACCGCTAAAGTATACAAATTCGCCAAAATCCGGTAGTCCAACCATGCTAAGCCATTTCCACCCCGGTCTGTACCCTGTCTCCTGATACAGAGTTTTACCCTGTAAAAACACCCTACACTTGTTGCGGCTGAACTGTGCGTCTTCTATAGCCAATTTGAGCGCCTCACACACCATCTCGTAACATATTGCATCCACACAATGACACACATTATACTTACACTGCCAATTGCAACCATAGCACTCAAGTGGAACACTAACTGTGGTGGTGGATTTGTTGTAAGGAAAAAAGCGGCCAACATGCCCTCCTCCAAGCACTACCACACATGGCACTCCCAGTGCACAAGACATGTGTGCCCCTGCAGAGTCCGCACCAAAGTATATTAGGCATCTGCTTATAATTGCTGCACACTGCCGGAGTGTGGTTTTGCCAGAAAGATCAAAAAATCTCACCTTAAAATCGGCTCCTGTTTTTTTCATAATCATTTCAACATCCTCTCCCCCAAGGATAACAACATCGAGGCCATTAAAATGATTGAGAGCTAAGTGGTATTGTTTGTAAATCTTTCCGGGATGAGAGGCGCCTGGGAAAAAAGCGATTGTTGTTGAGGTTTTTAGCCCGTTTTCAGCAAAAAATCTGTCAGCATAGGTAATATCCTCCTCCGTTAGGTATATGGCTGGTTTAATTGCTCCCGGCATGAGACCAATGCCTTGTAGAAAATCCTCATGCCGCTTCAGTTCAGCTAAAGACGTCCCACATTGTTTTATTAGTTTTGTATAGAGTGGAGCATTTTCTTTTCTTAACTCCGGCGTCATGTTATTTACAAGGTCACCGTCAAAACCAACTGTCACTTTTGCCCCGCTTTGTAAAGTAAATATATCCGTTATTGGTTCACGTGAATAGACAGAGTTAAGTGCAATGTCGGCATTTAGTGAGCGCAGTTTTTGAATAATCTCCATTTGGTAAGCAATGTCTGAGCAGGCTCTTTTTTTGTCAAATGAAATAATTCTGTCAACAAATGGACAGCTTTCATATAACTCAGCGATATGATTTTGGCAAAGGACACTAATACACACATTACCAAAACCTTGTTTGATTTCTCTGAGCATACCAATAGACAATACACAATCCCCTATGTCATCGGTCCTTATCCAAAGAATCTGCACGGGCTGCTTTTCTACTAATACTGCACTTTGTAAAGACATCTCTAAACTGTTAAGTGTTTCTCTTATGAAATAAAGATTATTAAACGCCCTCAGTTTCACATCAGAGACGCTTACTTGTTGTTTTGCTTTTAGCTCATCGTAATGTGCATCAACGTTTATGATTGTATCTGAAAGTTTGCCGTTAACTATATCATCAGGGGTAATAAGCAGGGCACCGTTAACATCCTCAGTAAGTTCAGCCAACTTCTCAGCCCTTTGAAAAGAAACAGGCAGCGTTGCTGCCAACATGCTAAACACCGTAAAGTGGTATCTGAAAGACACTGTAATATGGCAGAAAGAGAGCAAAGCTATCATCTCCTGCGGAGTGAAATAAACATTGGGTACTATGATGGCAGCCTTTTTCATCCTTTTCGCAATTGATGTGGCGGCAGCTCTGTCAAAATGCTTTTCATCTCTTATTTCATTACAGAAAAACACAACCTGCCAACCCATCTTTCCCGATACGTAGTCAAACACCTCAGCCATGCGCTCTCTTAGCAGGTTGTTTAAGCTTGAATTTACAACGTTTACTCCTAAAATTGGAATGTCAGGATTAATGCCAATTGAAAGTAGAAATCCCCTTGCCCAACCGTTATCGGTGCTCTTATAGGGAGTAAGCCATGCCAAATCTGCCGCACTTACGATATTTTCAGGCTTAACGCCAAGGTTTAACAGGTTTTCCCTGCTCACCTTTGATCTAACTGTCCATGAGCTTATTGAGTTAAGAAACCCTCTCTGAAAAAGCTCACGTGCCTGTGGCATTATAAGCTTGTCAACGCCCACTCCTACGGCGTGAACCGGCACTCCGTTTTCCTTGCAAAACATATGCTTGTTGCCCAGCACTTCTAACGGCCAACTTAGAGATTCAGTCTCAGCCACAATGGTTGAGCCAATAAGAAGCACCATGCCGGCCTCCTTACAAAGAGCACGGCAGAGTGCCTCATCCCTGAAATCCACAAATTCATAACACGGCGAAAAAATTCTCAATGCTTTTTCTTTTTTATCCCAGACCTCAACAGTCGTACCATGAGGCAGTTTATAAAGCGACAAAAAACCGCTCAACATTGCCTCATCGCCAATGTTGCCTGCCCCAAGGCCGGTAAAAGAAACGTGTATTTTTTTCATGCCGGGATTATCACTGATTCCATACGTTTTAATTATCATAGACGTTGTCATGTAGTTTAGTAAATATTCTTGCAGGCACGATTCTTTTGGGAATTCCATTTATGTTATTCTAAAAGCGTACACAAAAACATGTGACAGATGAATCAAGCAGCACGGGGGGAGGCAGTTTGGTAGCCATGCCGGAGGCAGAAAGCGTACGAAAGAGGAATCTTAAGCTTAATGCCACAACCAGAAAGTTGAAGAAAGAGGTTTTAAAGCTTAAAAAAGCTGCTGCTGAATTAGTCAGACGCAGGGAGACGGCTGAGGCGGCAAACCAGGCAAAAAGCGCATTTCTGGCTGACATGAGCCATGAATTGCGCACCCCCTTAAACGGCATAATAGGAATGACCGAACTTGCGCTGGATACTCTCCTTGACGCTGACCAGAGGGAATATCTCACTATAGTAAAAAACTCATCCACACACCTGCTTGGTCTTTTAAACCGTGTGCTGGATTTTTCTAAGCTTGAAGCCGGGAAGATTGAAATAGAGGAAACTGATTTTAATTTGCTGACACTTATAAAGACCACCATGGAACCTATGGCTGTTACAGCATCAAACAGGGGACTGGAGTTTAATGTGGAAATATCTCCTGACGTACAGACATCATTAAGGGGAGATGCCGGGAGGCTTAGCCAGGTGTTGGTTAATCTTGCCGGAAACTCTTTAAAATTTACAGAATGGGGCAAGATAGAATTAAAGGTTGAACCGGCTGGCCAGCACTCTAAAAAAGATACACCTGAAACTCAAATGCTGCATTTTTCAATTTCTGACACAGGAATAGGAATTCCCAAAGAAAAACTGGGTATGATTTTTGAAAACTTTACCCGAGTTGGAGACCATTACGTCAGTAAGTACGAGGGCACAGGGCTTGGGCTTACGATAGTAAAAAAGGTACTGAAACTCCTTGGCGGTGATGTATGGGTGGAAAGCAAGCTTGGCAAGGGCAGCACATTTCACTTTACAGTTAAGTTCTTAGTTTCTTCAACTATTAAGCCCCCTGCTCCCCAGTCTGTGGAAAAAATAGAATTTAAGAAAAGACACATACTCGTTGTGGACAGTAATCCAGACTCCTGCAGGGCAATAGCAGAGATGATAAAAAGCGAAGGATTTTCTGCTGACACAGCTTTAAGCGGCTACGAGGGTTTTGGAATTCTTAATTTTTCAGCGGCTGCATATGACATAGTTATCTTAGATTTTAATCTTACAGATATGGACGGATTTGCTTTTTCAGAAAAAATAAAGTCCATAGAAAAATTATCTACTGTTAAAATAATTATCCTTACGCTATCTGCTTTCCATGTGGATGAAAAGCGGTGCAGGGAAAACGGCATTGCCGGGCTTATCGTGAAACCAATTTATAAATCTAACTTAATGGAAACACTGTCCAAGCTGGCAGAGAACTGGAATAGCCCTGATATGCCGTTTTTGAGACATTTGTCGGTACGGGAGTCTCTCTATATTCTTATAGCCGAGGATAACGTGGTAAATCAAAGACTTGCTGTCACGCTTTTACAAAAGCGCGGGCATATGCCTGTTGTTGCAACAAATGGACGAGAGGCTATAGATATGCTAACAAAGTTGAGCTTTGATATTGTACTTATGGATGTGCAAATGCCGAGGATGGATGGTTTAGAGGCAACGCGGTACATAAGGAGCTCTAAAGATTGTGAGATAAATAAAAATGTACCTATAATTGCCATGACAGCCCATGCACTCAAAGGAGACAAGGAGCACTGTCTGGAGGCAGGTGTAACAGATTATATTGCAAAACCGTTCAATGCTGATGATTTGTACAAACTAATAGATAAATACGCATACTACAGACAGGGAAAGACTGAGGCACAGTTGTCTCAGCAGCCAACCTATACGGATGATATTTTTGTGCCGCACACAACACCCTCACAACAACCCTCTCAGAGGACCTCTGCAATGTCGCTAAATATAAAGAAAACACTGTTGCGGGTCAATAACGATGAAGATGTTCTCAGGGACATGTGGCTGGCCTTTATTGAGGATGCACCGCTTCAGATAGCACTTCTTAAGGATATGTTTAAAGCCAGAAATGTGGAGGGCTTAAAAAAACAAATCCATATGGTTAAGGGAATGTCTGCAAATGTGGGCGCAACTGCTCTTAAAAGTGAATCTTTCAGAATGGAACTTCTGATTAACAAATTAAAAAATGACTTTAGCGAGGATGAGGCACAGTTACTGACTTTTATAGAAAACATACAATTAGAGCTCCAGAGGGTCTTAAAAGACATGAAAACTTACCTTTCAAAACCACAAGGCAACATCCTATGAATCACCTCCTTAGCAAATAAATATAGCCTTGACATACTCAGATTGATAATCTATTATAAAATTAAGTTGTTGTGGGCATCTCAAGTTTAGAGTGCTCTATGTGACATACTCCATTGAAAAGATACTGTAAAGAGGAATCTTGAAAATACGAAATAAAATTATTATTTCTGTTCTTGCGGTGTCAATTCCGCTCATTTTAATAAGCGGTTTTTTTATTTATAACTTGATACTGCAGCATATAATGAAAGATGTAGAAAACAGTTTAACGATGATGGCAAAAATACAAGCATTCAGGATTAATTTGCTGTTTGACGGGTATATTGATAACATGAAAATGATTGAAAACAGGACCTCTACAAAAAAGCGATTGGTTCAATATCTTGAGACAAAAAACGATGTTCTGAGAACGCAAATTACAGAGACATTGTTTGCAATAAAAAATAGTGTTCCATCATTCCACAAAATATCAGTGTTTGACCTGTCCGGTAATGTTATAGCTTCAACAGACAAAGCGGAAATCGGTAAAAATTATAATAAAGATTTTTTTTTAGTAAAAGGTTTTAAAGGTTGCAATATCGTTGACGTTTTTTTAGGAGAGGATGGTAATCTTGATCTTAACTTTTCTTGTCCACTAATATTAGATGGCAGACAATTGGGGAGTGTTAGTGCGATCATGGATGGAAGTCGAATTCTTGAAATCACAAATGATTTCACAAATCTTGGCAAAACAGGAGAGACAGTACTGGCTAAACGAGACTCAAACGGAGACGCTCTGTTTATAACACCTACCAGGCACGACAAAGAAGCTGCTTTTAAACGGAGGGTACTCCACACTGATGATAAATTACTTATAACTCAGGCATTACAGAAAAATTCCAGCATGTTTAGAGAGTTTTTTGATTACCGTGGTGTAGCAGTATTAGGAGCGACTTACTATTTATACAAAATGGATTTGGGGCTTGTTATAAAGATTGATAAGTCTGAATTTTTAGAACCTTTGTTCCGCATAAAAAAATTGATGATATTAAGTTATATAATCTTATTGACTATGATAACACTTATTTTAGTCATTATTGTCGATCGTATCGTTAAACCTTTGAGAAAACTGAAAGATATGACTATAAAAATTTCAGAAGGACTCAATTACAGAACAGTTGAGATAAACGCTAAAGACGAAATTGGTGCTCTATCCAAATATTTTAATCATATGACAGAGAACCTTCATTCTACACGTATGACATTATTTAATACCATTAATGAACTTCAAACAAATAATATATTTCTTCTTGCCGTGTTGGATTGTATACAGGATGGAATAGTTGCGTGTGACCACAATAGTAATTTAAAACTTTTTAACAAAGCATTTGAGGAATTTCACGGATTACCTGCTAAAACTTTACCACCTGAGAAGTGGGCAGATTACTACAATTTGTATCATGCTGATGGAAAAACAAAAATGTCCATGGATGCTCTTCCATTATATAAAGCACTTAACGGAGAAGGCTTAACAAATTATGAAATGGTTATAGCGCCCAAAGATCGTCCTTCTTTTATCATATTAGTAAACAGTAGACCCCTAACGGATCATGATGGCAACAGAATCGGCGCCATTGCCTCGATGCACAACATAACGGAGGAGAAAAAATTATCTGATGAGCTGAAACTCCAAAGTGAAATAATGACAAATTTAAATGAGGGTGTCGTACTTGTCAGCACTGCCGATGGAAACATTGTGTACTGTAACCCGGCATATAATCGAATGTTTGATTACGACACAGACGAATTAATTGGTAAAAATATATCTATCGTTCATGCACCTACGGAAAAAAAACCAAATGAAGCTGCAACGGAAATACAGGAATTTTTAAGGCAACACAACTGTTGGACTGGTGAAATGCTTAATATTAAAAAGACTGGTAAAACTTTTTGGTGTTATGTAACCATTTCAACTTTTACTCATAATAAGTATGGTGAAGTGTGGATAGGGGTAAACACTGACATAACCGAACGTAAAAAGGCAGAGGATAATTTTAGAAGATTTTTCGAACTCTCATCAGGATTGTTGGTTATCGCCACTGTGGATGGATATTTTAAATTAACGAGTCCTTCTATGCAAAAAGCTCTTGGATATACGGCTTTGGAGCTTACGTCAAAACCGTTTGTCGAATTTATACATCCTGACGACAGAGAAATAACATTGAAAGAAATTGCAAATGTCGCAAAGGGAATTCCACTCTTAAATTTTGAAAACAGGTACAGATGTAAGAACGGTACGTATAGACATCTTTCGTGGTTGGTACAACCTGTTTTAGAAGATGAGATAGTATTTGCAACGGCTCATGATATTACCCAGATGAAGGCATTGGAGCAGACACTGATAGATACAAATATTAAGTTAAGCGCAACCGTTAAAGAATTGAGTATCTTTGACAGACAACATGAACTTATAGCTAAGCTTGGTTTGAGAGCGCTGTCAGGCGATGATTTACAAATTCTTATGGATAGAGCGGTACTTAAAGTTACCGAAGCACTTGATGTGGGATATTGTCAAGTGCTGCAGTTGCTACCCGATGGTGATAAACTTTTATTGGTTTCCGGCGTTGGCTGGAAAGAGGGACTTGTAGGCAGAGCAACTGTGAGCGCCGATATTAACTCTCAGGCCGGGTTTGTTTTGAAAAGCAAAATACCTGTAATGGTTACTGACCTGCCCTCTGAAACACGTTTTAAGGCTCAGTCTATGCTTTTAGATCATGGCATTATAAGTGGTCTATGTGTTCTTATTTATTTAAAAGACAAACCATGGGGAATCTTGTGCGCTCATTGTAACAAACACAAAGTTTTTTCAGTAAAAGATATAAACTTTTGTCAGTCTATCGCAAATATACTATCTTATTCAATAGTAAGAAAAGAAGAGGAGCAAACGAGACGTAATCTGGATGAAAAATCAACCTTACTAAAGGAAATACACCACAGAGTAAAAAATAACTTGCAAATAATCTCAGCTCTGATTGGGCTTCAAGCCGAAAAAATCAGTGATAAAGCAGCACTTGAGGCATTTGAAGAAACTATATATCGTATAAAGGCGTTGGCGTTAGTTCACGAGGAAATGTACGGAACCGATAATTTATCTCAAATTGATTTCCATGAATATACAGAAAATTTAATTGCCAGCTTTATTAATCTTCATAACAATAAGTTAAATCTGCGTTATAAAATAGATATTGAGAATGTACAGCTTGCAATTGATACTGCATTACCATGCGCTTTAATTCTCAACGAATTACTGTCCAACGCTCTTAAACATGCGTTTATTGAAAAAACGGAGGGAGAGATTTTAATTAGTTTATTTAAAGAAACTGACTATTATATACTTGAAGTGAAAGATAACGGCGTAGGATTTCCATCGGATTTTGATATGAAATCTACAAAGTCCTTAGGAATGGTGTTAATAAACGCTCTTACAAAACAATTACTCGGTAATGTAGAGTTTAAAAACGAAAACGGAACCAAAGCAAAAGTTACTTTTAAAGGAAAATAATTTACAAAAGGAGGGTACAATGTCAGATGTCAAAGATGATTTGGTTTTAAAGCTGTATAATGGTCCAAGCATTCTTATTGTGGAGGACGAGGAAATAGTAGCATTAGAATTAGAAAATAAACTTAAAAAGCTGGGCTATACTGTGCTTCAGAAAGTCCCCTCAGCAGAGGAGGCAAAGAAAGCAGCAGAAGAGCTAATGCCTGATATAGTGCTTATGGACATAACACTGTCCGGTGAATTAGATGGGACAAGTGCAGCACAATATATCTTTAAAACCTATAACATCCCTGTGGTGTATATGACGGCACATACAGATATAGAAACGATGCACAGGGCAAAATTAACAGAACCGTTTGGATATATTGTAAAACCTTATAGTCAACGGGATTTAATTATCTCTATTGCCTTGGCGCTCTACAGGCATAAGGTAGAAACAAAGCTGAGGATAATAATAGCTATTCAAAAGATTTGGTTTAAATCTATGCCTGTTAAAGATAAGCTGGAGCAATCGCTTAGAAAGATTCTGGCAACACCGCGACTTACCTTTGTAACTAACAGAGGAATCATATACTTATTTGATGACACTAAAAAAATTCTCATACGCACAGCCTCAGTAGGTAGTTTTGGTTGTGAACATGTGCCAGTTGGTAAATGTTTATGCGGCTTGGCAGCATCTACACAAGAGACGGTATTTGCAAGTAAGATTGACGATCGTCACGAGTTTATGCCTGATAATATTCCACATGGACACTATTGCATCCCAATAAAAACAGCTAATCAGCTTTTTGGTGTACTTAATGTATATCTGCACGAAGGGGTAAAGATTGACCCTGCCGATGAAAAGATTTTAACGGACTATACTGATGTTATTGCATATATAATGGAGGAAAGCCACTGACAATTGTTGAGCAATGGATGGTTATATGAATAACGAACAAGAATCAGTGGACTCAATAGAAATACCCTCACAGCCCAGTGTTTTTGAAGATATATCAGAAGAGCTTAAGAAAGCTAAGCCGGATTTCAAAGAAATTATAGACATTATAAAAACAGACAAAGTTTTAAGTGAGCAGGTAATTAAAACTGCTAATTCGCCGTTTTTTGGTTTAAGAGCAGCTGATAGTGTTGACAGGGCACTGAGCAGCCTGAGTTTCAGAGTTTTCTCTCAAATAGTCATGGTGTCTAATTTAAAAACGGCATTAAAGGGAAAAGGACCTCTGATAGGAAGGTTTTGGGAACATTCTATGCTGGTTGCAAGAAGCACTCGGTATCTATATATCCGAAAGCGAAGGAGCGAACTTCTGGCTTCAGGTGCTAAGTGATTTATCCAACAGGGGCGTAAAGGATATTTTGATAGCAAGCGTGGACGGGCTTAAAGGTTTTCCAGAAGCCATCACGACTATTTTCCCTAAGACAGAGGTTCAACTTTGCGTAATCCATCAAATACGTAATTCCCTGAAATACATAGCCTCAAAAGATCAGAAAGCATTTTTAAAAGATTTAAAGAAGGTTTATAAGGCATCGACAAAAGAGCTTGCCGAAGATAAACTCTCGGAGCTGGATTCAACCTGGGGCAAGAAATACCCGATTGTTATAAAGTCATGGAAAACAAATTGGGACAATCTCTCTAACTATTTTAAGTATCCTCAGGAAATCCGAACTCTTATCTATACGACAAACGCAATTGAGGGATTTCATCGCCAGATACGCAAGGTCACAAAAACCAAAGGAGCCTTCTCCAGTGAAACAGCACTTTTAAAGCTTTTGTACCTATCAATTCAGAATATCTCAGAAAAATGGAGACAGCCATTGAGAAACTGGAGCCAGACTGTCTCTCAACTTGCTTTATTTTTTGAGGGTAGGCTAAAATTGGATATTACCGTTTAAGGTGATTTCACACTTGACACAGTTTATTGAATATATCCAATGTTATCCATATTAACTCTTGATGACGACGACTATAAAGACCTGACGGAGGATATAATTGAACTACTTAGGAATGTATAAGTAATATCAATCCATTAAGCCAGTTTTCGTCCTTTGACGCCGTTCACCCTTTAGTTATGCCGTATTTCTCAAGTATTCCGACGAGCTTTTGAAGATCAATAGGTTTTGTAAGGTAATCATTACAACCGCTCCAGTAAAAAGCGTCAAATACCTCCTTTGTGGAATCCAGCGCCGTAGTCATAACAATTTTGACCTCGTTTTCAACAGTAATTCCTATGCTCTTTTCTTTTTCCCTGATACTTTTTAAGACCCTTAAGCCATCGATTTCCGGCATCATGATGTCAAGACAAATCAGATTATATGGCTCACCCTCCTCTATCGCAAACGAGAAAGCATCAATAGCCTCAGTACCATTCACTGTAACATCTACATCCCCATAACCATCCAAAAAGCGCTGTAACATTGTACGGCTTGAAAAATCATCCTCCGCTACTAATATTCTCATAACCCACTGCCCCCCTTTTGTCTGATTTCAGTGACGCGTAACTTTACCGCAGTATGAGTAGGCCGAAACCCACTCCACGTATGCGGATTATGACATATAATAAATAAAAAAGCAATTAGTAAACTCTACTTTCACCAAGTAGAGACCGTTGCAAAATTCCCAAAATGGGGGAAAAGTATTTCCCAATTAATACCGAGTAGCAGCCTAAAATATAATAATGATGAGATTACCACGTCGCTATCGCTCCTCGTAATGACGGATAGGTACGCCCACGCACAGCCCACGCCGTCATTGCGAACCCCCGCAGGGGGTGTGGCAATCTCATCCTTTTTCTATAACATTTTGTTATATTTTTGAACTCAACTTTGGTGTTATAATATTTTTGCAACGGTCTCAAGTAGTTATTACGTGAATTTTGGGTCGCCAAAAGCTCATTTAGGTTGTGAAATTTATATTCCTTATTTATTTGATTCAGGAAAAAACATCAAAACTGAAGAAATCAAAACATGGTTTTGGTTTGAAAAAGGAGTTGATAAAAAAGTTAAAGACAATTTCTTTTCTCAAATAGACAGCCTGAAAGAATATGAAGCAGCAGCACAGGAAATAACAAAAGAATAAATTGCAGGCTTTGAAGCTGCTCCCCGCCATGTCAGTCCTTATCAGTCAATGTGCTATTTACAAATGTCTTATAATGTTATAGAATTGATTAAGGAAACAGTTTAAGGCAAAACTCTTAAAGGATAATTTTGAATCAAAGGGAGTCATAAAGGTGAATGTAAAAGTAATATTAGAAAATGGTGAGGATGGATATTTTGTAACCCATTGCCCATCGTTGAAAAGTTGCTGGTCGCAAGGCAAAACTCAGGAGGAGGCTCTGACAAATATTAAAGAAGCCATCGAACTGTTTTTGGAATCTGCTCCTTGTGATTCTAAGGTTGGGAATAAACATGGCCCTAAGTATTTGTAAAACAATAGGAACGTTTCCTGCTTATTAATACGCAAGCAGGAGTTACTACTTTTTCTTTTGACTAAGAGGTTTCAATCAGGTAAGTTTCCATACAGTTATAAAAATGAGATAATTGCGCTTATTGAGTCTGAGTCTGGAGTTACCATAAAAAACCACGGCGGTAAGCACCGTGTTTGTCTTGCCTATCCAAATATATATCATGTGGGGATGTCAAACTTAGGGTTTAGGATAATCTATGCCCTCATTAACCAAAGGGATGATGCCCTCTGTGAGCGTGTTTTTGTCCCTGAACCTGACATATACAAAGAGTTTAAAAGAACCGATACCGTGTTGTTTTCCTATGAATCCCTTACGCCGCTTACCTCGTTTGATATTGTTGCTTTTTCGGTTTCCTATGAAAATGACTACTTAAATGTTTTAAAAATCCTTGAACTTGCTAAAATCCCACTGTTTGCTAAAGACAGAACTGAAACTCATCCTCTTGTCATTATGGGAGGCCCGTGTGCTTTTATGAATCCCGAACCGCTTGCGCCGTTTTTTGATGTTGTGTGCGTAGGGGAGGGTGAGCCAATTATTGAAAGTTTTTTTTCTAAATTAAAAAATTCAACCGGTAAACCGGATTTTTTAAAATCATTAAGCGGCACAGACGGTTTCTACGTTCCGGATGAAATCTCTCAAAAAGTAAAGAGAGTGTATGTCAAAGACTTAAATACGCTTAGTGTACCCTCCCAGCTTATTACTGAAAACACGGAGTTTTCAAATATGTATTTAGTTGAGGCCATGAGGGGCTGTCCGTGGAAATGCCGATTCTGTGCTATTTCCTCAATATACGGTCCGCCGCGCCGACGGCAGTTTTCATCAGTTATGGAGGAAATAGAGAGGGTTAAACCCTCCTGTCTGAAAGTGGGACTGATAGGCCCCTCTCTGACCGATTATCCGCGCCTTGAGGATGTGCTAAGCACAGGCGGCGTTGAATTTTCAATAACATCGCTTAGGGCAAGCCGCAAAAGCGGTGAAATCCTGCCGCTTATGAAAGAAAAACAAAGCGTTTCTATTGCACCGGAGGCAGGCTCTGAGCGTCTCCGCAGAGTTATAAACAAGAAAATCACTCACGAGGACATTATAAGCACCTGCCGGTTGATTTTTGAAAATGGAATCAGTTTACTGAAACTCTACTTTATGATTGGACTTCCTACGGAAACACATACTGACATCACAGAAATCATAAGTCTTGTCAGAGAGGTTAGAGGGCTCTCTAAGCGCGGACACATTTCCCTCAGTGTGTCTCCATTTGTACCAAAAGCGTTCACTCCCTTTCAGTGGCATCATATGGAGAGCTCTCAGGTGGTAAAGGAGCGTCTGAAAACTTTGAAAACTGCTCTCAAAAAAGACGGGATACAGGTACATCACGATACAGCAGGGCAGTCTTACGTTGAAGGATTTTTTGCTCGCAGCGGCAAAGAAGCCGCACAGGTGCTTAGTATCATGATAAAGAGAAAACTGAACCTTAAAGCCGCAGTGGCAGAGGCACACGTTGATTATGAAAAGACCCTGTTTGAAAAGTTAACATTTGACTCTCCACTGCCGTGGGATTTTATTGACTCAACCACAGCCGATAAGCAAACACTCTGGAATGACTACATTTTATCAATAAGTTGACGAAATTGTTTTGCTTTTGTTCAATATGAGCCTTTCCCTTTAAATACTGACTCTCTGCCTGCAATGGTTTCGTAGTCTGCTGTGAGGTTATTATGTTCTACCAGAGATTTTAGCATTTCAAGGGCATCGGGGCCGTCATCGTGGTCATAGAGCGGATAACGAATCAATTGTTCTATCAGAGTTCTCTGACTTTTTTTAAATCGTATCCAGCCGTTTTTTATCCACGGTTGAAGGGTTTGAATTCTCAGTAGTTTATCAGCACTTGACCTTATCTCTGTGACATTAAGTGTCAGATTTTGCCTGTGAGCCTCTTTAATTAACGTGTCTTTAAAAAACTCCTGAAATTGTACAGATTCCACTCCAAAAACCTGAAAGCGTTCCTTTCTGTGATAAGTTAAAATATCCTCGATAATTCTATCCGGATGTCGGCGTTCTATGTCGGCTATTGTGACATAAAGTATGCCGTTAGAAAAACGTCCGCAGATTATTGCAGATGGGTCGTGCCGCTTTGACTTTTTTCCCATCGAGGGATCCACTACGCCATATAACGGTACATTTTTTGGCTCAGACGCATCATCAAAATATTGAATCCAGTGCTCGCTAAACAGACAGTCATCGGGATTAATCGGCTCGTTTTGCTTTTCCGAATCAAAATACGCCGGGCCCTCTGAAACCCGCATCTTCATAAGATAATAGTAATCCTCAACCTCCGGCCACAGAACATCCACATCGGCAAGCATTTCGTCTCTGTGCCGGTTAAAGTAGGCATCAGCCATAGTCTCGGCAGTTTCCTTCTCATCCGGTTCGTTCAGTGCAGTTGATTTGGTTATACCTGAGGGTGCTGAACCTGCCGAGAATATATTTTCCCACTCCTCCCACCGCTTTGATTCCGAGTACCGCATTATCGCTTTGAATTTCTTACCCCTCCAGCCGGGTTTTTTAAACAGTTTTGACAGCAGCGAATCATAATGCAGCACGGTTCCTACAACTATATAAATTGTGTCTTTTTGGCCAATTTTCATAAGAGCCTTAAAAAACCAGTCCTCAAGTTTTCTCCTCTGTTCAACAGACATTACGGCCTCGTCGTTTTCCAAATCATCACAGATTACCAGATCCGGCCTTCGGCTGCCGTGCCGCATCCCTCTGAGTTTCTGTCCAGCTCCAACTCCGCGGATTTTTACGCCGTTTTTAGTTATCAGCGTATCCGCGCGCCAGGTTTTTCCCTCGCCTGTGATATTTGGGAAATCCTGATTAAGCCTCTCATTGCTTTCAAGTTCGGCTTTTATAAACGATATGAAATCCTCGGACTGACTCATTGTGTCTGAGACTATCAACACAAAATTTCGCAGGTTAAAGGCTGTGACCCACATGGGCAGAATCAATGTAGTCCAAGTGGATTTGGCGTTTCCGCGGGGAGCGGCGTCAACTTCTTTACCGCCCGGGGTCGCTGACCCCCCGTTGTGTTCTGCCGACGACCTTACCAATTCCATATACCGCGCTGACAAATACTTGTGAAGTTTAGATGATGGTGATTTTATATAATGCGGAAAATATGTGCGTGCAAAAAATTCAAGATCATTAGCTGCCCGTTCCACTCTTGCAGCTTGTGCCGATTTTCCGTCTGAGCAGTCATTGCCTTCAAATGGTTTAGTGTAGGAGCTGATTTGCGCCCGTAAGGCCTCAATGTCTTTAAATATTTTTTTAAGGTTAGCCATAATTTAAAAAGTTAAAAATTTTTCCGCAGATTGCGCAGATTTTCGCAGATTGTTATTTTTTTCATCTGCGCCCATCTGTGTCATCTGCGGATTAATCCCTTAGCCATACTTCTCTGTTAGAAACAAAGTGAACTCATCCATATTTTTTTCAATAATTTTTACGCCATCGGGGTCATTTTTTAAAAGCCACTTGACGTAGATTCTCATAACGTCAATGTAAGCGTCCAGTTTGGACTTAGCCGATGATTTGTAGAGATTGTTAATGGTGTTGATGAGGGATTTGTAGGCGTTTGTGGATTGATTATCAAGTTTACTAAGAGAGTCGTATTTTTCCTTTTGTTTGATAAGGTCTCCAATGAGAGCCTCAGTAGTTACTCTGTTAGCTTTTCGTAGCTTTTCAATTTCCAACTCTTCACGTTCTAACCGCTCTTTCCATTTATATTTATCAGCCCATTCTTTGAGCGTTTTTGTTGTTAGACGAAAATTGAATTTCTTATTAAGCTCTCTGACGCTGCTTTCAAAATTACACTCGCCATCACGCCATACCTGATACGCAATGTCTATATTGTCGTGTATGAGTGACTTTCTAACCATTGTGCCTTCCTCTTGGAATAAAAACGCCGTCGTCTTTTATTATTCCATTTAACAGGTCATCGCCGTCAGCGGTAATTCCAACCTCGCAAATTTGACCGTTAAATTTCTCATTACGTTTCACATATCCTTTGTTTTCAAGGTAGCGGAGCTGAATTTTTAAGTCATCCGATAAAAGCGCATAACCAAAGAGATAGAGTCTTGCACGAAGTTCCTCCTCATTAATAAACTGTTCATGGTCAGCCTTAAGAATCTCAAGCACATAACCTCTTAACATTAACTCTTTCAGAAGTTTTATATTCATACGACATTCTCTCCCCTTAGTCGTGGGTATCCTCAAACTTATGGTTACCCGTTTTGGTTTCTGTCCATTCTGTCAATAATCACCCGAAGCATTATAAGGATATCCAGGTGTTCCTTGTTGTCTTTGGTTAAAAAATCGTGAATAGCTCCGTGAAGTCCCTCCATGCTTTGTGCTTGCCGTGCCAAGGCTGATGCTTGCTCTTTCTGGGCATTTACAAACTCGCAGCCGATTTTGTTCATAAATTTATAGCTTAAGGCAATAACAATTAATGATAATGCCATCGCTGGCCCTCCTTGCCCTATGGTATGAATTAGCTCTGTCAATTCCATAAGTTAATATTAAACAGAAACAGGTTGTTAGTTCATTTAAACAGTTTTTAAAAATTGTAGAAAACATGTGTAACACTAGGTTGTGTGCCGATGCAAGATTTTTTTTGTTGACAATCTCCACATACGTGTTATATCTTACTGTGAAAGAGTTTAATGCAGAACATTGGAGGCGTTAGCATGAGTTTGAGGGCTCGGTTATTAGTGTTTGCAATGATGTTTTTGCTAACCGGTTGTGCCGGTTTTGAGTTTGCACCAAATGGTAAGGTACTATTCATTCATAAGGAGCTTTTAGAAGCTGACAGGGCAATAGAGGCAGCTAAAAAAGTAGGAAAAGACACGGCATGTCAGGATATGTTTAATGAAGCCGTAAAGTTAAGAGATGAAGCCTATCGTGTTTACTGGAGTTGCCACACCAAAGAGGCAATAGAATTGGCTAATAAAGTAATTCGTATGACACAAGGCCCTTGTCAGGGTTCTGCCTCAAAAGGTTTGAATGGACTGCAGTCATCATCAGGGGTGGCTCTTTTTACAGTAGCCCATTTCGATGTAAACAGTGCAAAAATAAAAAAAGGCAGTGAAACACAGTTAAATACAGCAATAAACGCAATAAAGCAGTATGAACAGGGACATGCAATGGTAGAGGGCCATTCGGATTCAACTGGCGGGTATGCCTATAACATGAGAATTTCTAAAAGACGGGCTGAGGCTGTTAAAGACTACATAGTAAGGCACGGTGCAATAGAAACTCAAAAGGTTGAGGCGGTAGGTTACGGTTATACCAGACCGATTGCATCGAATGAAACCAAGAGCGGGCGGGCTCAAAACCGAAGAGCGGATGTAAGAGTTTTCTCCAATTAAGTACAGAGAAGGCTACTCAGAGGCAGGCTTTGTATAAAGTCCTTAGTGCCTTGTGGTTTAACCGCATGGCAATAATTTTGTAACGTATCATAAAAACCGCGTTTATGTGGACACTACTTAGGAGGCCGTACAAGTGGAAATATTGGGGAACGAGGAAAATGGTGTTTACAAGATATCCGGTGAGGATGCGGATATTCTCAGTGTATATCTAGATGGCAGCAATCAGGTTACAGCAGAGGCTGGCAAAATGTTGTTCTACATTGGTAATGTCAAGAGTGCTACTAAAGAGATTAAAGAAGGCGGCTCAATATCTAAACACATATTTTCAGCAGCAAGAAAAGTAATTACTGATGAGAACTTAGCATTTACCACCTTTTCAGGACAAGGGGAGGTTTCATTTGGAGATTATTTACCCGGCAGCATAGCAGCCATAAAGTTAAGTGGTAATGCAATAATCGCATCTAAGGAAAATCTCATTGCTTATGTCGGAGATATTAATTTAAGTGTGGAGGCGCAGTCAGGACTTGGGAGCCTGTTGTTTGGCGGGGAGGGTTTGGTTCTGATTAGAATATCTGGCAGCGGTTACGTATTTATTCATGGCGGCGGCAATATAATAACCCATCAACTTAAAGATGGACAGCAGCTTCATGCTGAATCGGCTTCTGTTATGGCGTGGGATGAGTCTGTTTCACATACTCTGGAGCATGTTAAAGATTTTAAGACTGCTTATTTTGGCGATGAAGGACTTTTTCTAACCCGATTTTCCGGCACCGGCACTGTTTTGGTGCAAACCCTGACTGTGGCAAAGTTAAGAAGTCTTATTGGTAACTCGATATGTCTTGCTCCGCCGCCTATAATGGCTGCCGAGCTGGTTTTACTTAAAGCAAAAAAGATTATAACTAAACTTATGCGGTAATACCAAGTAGCCTTCTATTGCCTAACGTTGTTGGCATTGTCGCAAGCTCCTCAACGTCTCCCCTAAAGGGGAATCCCCTGTAAAAGTACGCCTGCGTCGCTTGCTCCTCGCCGCCTAGTTATGCTTCTGAATGCGAGTTGAGACCGTTGCAAAAATAGGAGAGAGTTACACAAAAAGATATATACTATAAGTTATAATATAGAGAAATAAATAAAGGAGGTATTGAAATAGATGTCACATAAAGCATTGAATCAACTGAGTTTTGC
>JADFXG010000037.1 GCA_015233895.1 Nitrospirota bacterium
TACCTTACTCTATCCGCTTTGTCAAGTCTTTTTTCGGGTAATGTCCGCCCTTTTAGGGGAGACGTTGGGAGCTTTTGACGTATGCCAACAAAGTTAGGCGATTGAATGCTGCTTGGTATCAAGGAATATTCTACACCATAGCTCTATACACAGCATTGAAAAAATAGTGTAGGCGGCATCAAGTTTATTTGACCTGTCATAGGAAATCAGCGATTGTACTTCTTTGGGGTTAAAAATCCCCCTCTTGTTTATTGATTCAACGCTAAGCACATCGTCAACAAGAGGTCGCAGTTCATTTTTAAGCCATCTTCTAAGAGGCACACCAAAGCCTGTCTTTGGGCGGTAAATTATCTCCTTTGGTAAATACGGTTCCATAGCCTTCTTAAAAATCCATTTTCCTGTCCGGCCATTTTGCTTATACTTTACAGGAATGCTAAACCCAGCTGAGACGACATCAATATCAATAAGCGGCACCCGCACCTCAACTCCTGCTGCCATGGCCATCTTATCTGTGTAGTTGAGATTGTGATCTGAAAGAAAATATTTAGAATCCAGAAAGAGCATTTTATTCATTGGATCAAGCGTATCCGGCAATTTGGTAAGGGAGTCCAAAAGAGGATTTATTCGATTCGTGCCACTAAGAGCCTCTGCCATGCCGGCACTATAGAGTTTAAATTGCTGTTTAGATTCAGGCCACAAAAAGTACCCTGCAATCCGCTCATTCATATCTTTGCCAAAATATCTCAAAAACCTTGAAATCCGTCTGCCTGTCGGTGTTGAGCCGGGGATTACCTCAGAAAATCTCTCCGCTAACTCCCTGATTTGTTTTGGTATATTGAACGCAAATGTATCCAGCAGCAGTGCCAGATGTCTGCTGTAACCGGTAAAGATGTCATCTCCGCCAGCCCCTGATAGCAGCACCTTAATCCCTGTTTCCCGTGCAAGCTCGGCAATTGCCAACACATTGAGGGCTGCCATGTCAGCCTGCGGCTCATCAAGATGATAGATCATTTTGGTTAGCTTGTGTGCCATCTCAGGGGTAGCATAGACGGTGTGAAGATCAACGCCAAGATGTGCTGCCGCCTTTTTTGCATACGGAAGATCATCTGAAAAACCCTCATCACGCATTGAGGCATTATCAAAGCCAATAGTAAAACACTTTAATTTGTCCGTATGTTGTTTGGCAAATGAGACCACTGCGCTTGAATCAAGGCCGCCCGAAAGAAACGCTCCCACCTCAACGTCTGAGACCATCTGTCTGCTAACTGCCGTCTCTACTGAGTCATGCACTTTCTCTATGGCATCAGAGACGGAGAGTTTATCGTTAGCTGTATCATACGGAAGCTCATAGAACTGCCACAGGGCGTTAATCTGGCCGCTCTTTACAACCATTGCGTGTCCCGGTGGAAGCTTACGCACACTTTTTAGCATCGTAGTTGGTGAGGGTGACCACAAAAAGGAAAGATAATTGTGAATTCCATCACAATCCAGTGTCTTATCTAAACCATCATACTGTAAGAGCGCCTTTAACTCACTGGCAAACAAAAACCCATTTGCTGAGGCCGAAAAATAGAGGGGTTTAACACCAAGGTGGTCTCGTGCAAGAAAAAGTATCCGCTTTTTAACGTCCCAAATGGCAAAAGCAAAAATTCCGTTTAATCTCTTTAACATATCTCTGCCATAGCGAATATACATGTTTAAGATAACCTCCGTGTCTGAGGCGCTCTTAAAGGTAAACCCTGCCTGCAAAAGTTCCTGCCGCAACTCCCTGTAGTTATAGAGTTCACCGTTATATGTGATGACGGCACTATTTGAGGTGTCAAACATAGGCTGGCTGCCAAACTCTGAAAGGTCTATGATGGAGAGTCTTCTGTGAGTAAACCCAAGGCCGTGCTGTTTGTCGTAATAATTGCCTGAGCCATCAGGCCCCCGATGAGATATGGCTTCAGACATTTTATCTAAAAGCCCGCGCTCAAAATCCCCGTAAAAACCAGTTATCCCGCACATTATGTTAAAAAGGAACAGTAATATTTATATCTGGTATTTTCTCGAAATCTCTCTTATTTTCTGTAATAATTTCACTTATATCGTTATCAATCATACATGTTGCAATTGTTGCATCCCAGAAATGAATATTATATTGAGAAACCAGATCAATAGCTTTTAGAAACGTTTCCTCGTCCCGATCAATAACTATCCAATTCTCTGATTGAAGAAAATCTTTGATAATTGTCTTTGCTTTGTTTACACCGATTGGATTCTTAACTTTCTTAGTTATAACAACGTAGAATTCCATAAGGTTTTGCAAGCAAACAACTCCTCCACCCTCCTCCCAAATCTGCTTTAAAATTGCTTTTGAAATCATGTGTTTTTCACCTTCAGAGATATCATAAGCATATACAAGAATATTTGTGTCAATCAATCTATCGGTCATATAGGTCTTGACGGCTTAAATAAAGTTTTTTCCCTAAATCAAAACCTTTATTAAGAAGTTCTAACTGCCTTTCTTTTATTTTGTTTTGTTCCTCTTTTTTAATATCAGTTTTTAGTGTTATAACGGCATGAGTTCCAAAGGGAAGAGTTGTTTTCTCATCGAGGCGAATTATATTAGCTTCGACTATGCCTTTATATGTTTTTTTCAAAAATTTCACCACCCTCTTCAAAATAAACAATAGTACTGTTTAAATTATAACAAACTTTCAAATGAAAATTCTTGCCTTATAAGAGGGGGGCAATTCTATCGACTATCTACAATTCCTTAAAAGCGTCTAATAGTCTCACCTTCACATTCTCCCACCGGTTAGCCGCAAGGAACCTGTCAAGGTTGCTTTTATAATTTTCATAATGGGGTGGAAACGCTTTGATTTCGTCAGCAAACTCCTCGGCCAAAAGCGTTACAGCGTTGTCTTTGCACCCAACCAGCCGTCCAACGTTAAATGTGTCAACAAGTTTTTTAAGTGGCGGTTGACACGTTGCCAGAACAGGAAGCCCTGCCTGAATGTATTCGTATATCTTATTTGGCGCACAATACAAAAACACCTTACTTGATGAAATGTATATAACAACCCCTATGTCACAGCTCTGTAAAACATCAAAAAGATAGTCTCTGGGAACCCGTCCTGAAAACAACACCCTGTCATTGAGACCGTCAGAAGCAGTCTGTGCTTTCATTGCTTCAAGCGAAATCCCACTGCCAACAAAAAGAAGCTCAAATTTGTCGTCAAGCAGTTTCATCGCCTCATACATAACCTTAAGTCCCCTGTCATAGTTTATATCCCCCTGATAGACCAGCCGTATGCGCCCCAAGGTCTCTCTCCTTAAAATCGGGTATTTCTTTAACAATTCATCCAAATCAATTTTAGAGGATGGCTGTGGTGGGATGTTGGGTATCACAAGGGGAGATACTCGTAGTTTATAGTGCGCCCTCATAATCTCCGCTCTCTCGGCATTTGCCGCTATAACAAGTTTTGCGCTTTTTATAACAAGCCGTTCAAGCCAATAATAAAACTCCGCCCTCAGCGAAAATTCAGAACCAGCATCAGGAATAAACAACTCATGCGCATCGTAAACAAACTTGCTCCCTGTAATAACACTTGCCACAAAGCAAGGAATCGTAACGTTAGAGTCATTAGCATAGATTATCACAGGACGTAACCTTATAGCACGCAAAACAAAAACCACCCAAAAGTAAAAAAACCTGAGAATCTTAAATCCACTCCTAAATGGCGGCAGCTCTGCCACCTCCGAGCGAAATGAATCACTTTTGTAGCCCCGCCCTGAATCTATCGAATAGACCGTTACATCAAAAAGCTCACCTAGTGCGGACGCAACCCTCTGCACCCGCCCATCATAATCAATCTCCCCATATAGCGCCATTATAAGAGAGGGTAAAACAGGCAATTATTTATCGCCTTCGCTTAAATATTTTTTAATGCTTATTGATTTCATTCCAGAAAAAGGTTTTATATCATCTATGTTTCTGGTGATAAGGAGTGGATTCCCGCTCGGAGGCGGGAATGACAGATGAGTAAATGCTTTTTTTCTGTCATTCCTGCGAAGGCAGGAATCCAGTCTTTTAGTTAACGAAGTCAACTGCATAGGCAAATATTTTTTCTCTTTATTAGTCATAATATAGCTACTTTCATATTATCAACTTCTATTTTAAAATATGGATTTCTTAGCGATCTTTCGGTTATTAAGTCAATTTCTCGCTGCAGCAAATCTTCAAGCCCAAATTGAATATTCCAAAAGCAATTCCCATATTCTGATACATCAAGGCTTTCGTCTATAGTAATTAAAATATCTACATCGCTTTTTTCATTAAATTCTTCTGTGCACGCAGAGCCGAATATATACGCTTTTTCAACATTATTTTTTTTCAATAATTCCTTTATTTTATCTATTTTTCTGGCAATCTCTTCGTTGATCACAACTCAACACCTCATACGACAAAAAAACATCTTTACTGTTGTTAACTTTTTAAACATTTTTTAAATGTTAACAAAATCGTTATGCGGCATACCCAGATGAAATCCCTGGCCATAGGTAATGCCTATCTCCCCTACTATTTCTAAAATGCGGCTGCTTTCAACAAACTCAGCCACCGTTTGTATGTTTAGTTTCTTACACAGTGTTTGAATGCTCTCCACAAAGGCATAATCCCGCGGGTCCTCTGTTGCCAACTCTTTGATAAACTCACCGTCTATCTTAAGGAAATGTGCCGGTAAGTACTTTAAATAGTAAAAAGAAGAGTAGCCGCTTCCAAAGTCATCTATTGCAAGTTTAAAACCATTAGAGATGACTACTTGCAGAAAATCCTGTATCTTTGTCAAATCACCAGCTGCCTCCCTCTCTGTTATTTCAATTACAATTTCAGACGAGTTTAGTTCTGCTCTTTTTGCCTCTTCTATTATAAATTCAAGAAATGTCCTGTCTTTCAGTTCCTTGCCTGAAATATTGACAAACAGATAGTTGTGGTTATTTTTTAGTTTTTTATTCCTGAAAGCCTTAGTTATAACCATTCTATCTATGTAAAAAATCTTACCGATTCTCTCTGACATATCAATGAATTTATACGCTGGTATGACATTGCCATCTTTGTCAATAAGTCTTGCGAGGACCTCATAGGCAGTTATCTTATTTGCGGCAATATCAAAAATAGGCTGATAATAGGGTACAAATCTGCTGTTTTCAAGAGCATCCTGCAGGAGGTTGAATTTCTCGGTCTGTTCTTTCAGAGATTTCTTTATCTCAGTATCGGTAGGAACAAAAACCTTATTTTTGCCAAGCTCTTTAGCATTATAAAGAGCTGCGTCAACTACAACCATAAGCTCTGCGGCCGTGCTGCCATGTGTGGGGAACTCGACAAGTCCGATTGAAGCCTTTATTGGAATGATTTTTTTATCCGGAGTTTCTATCTTTTTGTGTTCAAACGCACTTCTTAGCTTTTCAGCAACAGCCTTGCCCTTTGTTATATCGGTTTCACTCAGAATTACTGCAAACTCATCGCCACCAAGCCTTGCCACAACATCGCCATCACGCAAAACATCCTCAAGTGTTTGTGCCACTTCTTTTAAAAACAAATCACCAAACGGATGCCCGTAGTTATCGTTTACGTATTTAAAATCGTCAAGGTCTTGCATCATAAGGGAAAACTTGTAGTTTTTACGCTTAACACGCGCTATTTCATAGTCCAGAAAGTGCTCAAACATTCGCCTGTTGTATAGCCCCGTCAGGGGGTCATGGCCGGCATAGAACTCAAGCTCGTTTATTGCCTTTGATAGTGCCCTGGCAGAGCCCGTCACCATTGTCATTATCGAGAGTAATGAATTAATGATGTCTGTATCTCTTTTGTTCATTGAATTCTGATAGAAAACCCCCATTCCCAGTATGCCGCCTATGCCGGGAGTTTCTGTCAGGTATTCGTGAGAGTTAATCATAATTTTGTCTTTAAACTCTGTCTTGTCTTTACCTGTAAATATTGGAATAATGATAAACTCCATAGGTATTGTGTCTAATATGTCTGATATTTCAAAACACTTTTTAACCTCATCATGAATCTTAAGTTTGAGGCCGGCTAACTGCTTTTCATCCGGTTCGTTCATTAGAAACACATAGGCATCAAGTACTTTTTCCTTACTTTCAAATATATTAAAGTAAACATCAAACGGATAAATGCCATATAAATCTCTGAGGATTTCCTCGGAGCGTTTTTCCCACTTTATGACGCTGTCTCTGGAGAGGACTATTTTTGTCAGAACCTGTGTAAATTTTTCCAGCAACTCAGTGTCAACAGAGCTCTCCTCAAGTGCATCCACAACTTTCAGAGATCTGAACAGACTTTGCATTACCAATGCTTCATTTGAACCAATAGACTTAGCGATGAAACCCAACAAAATCCGGGTCAATTCCACAAGTATAGCCAGGTCTGACGAAATATCCTCTTTACGTTTCGCTTTTTCAGAAAGTTCCTTGCTAAAATCCCTGATTGAAATGTCTATCCCTTCAATCAGAAAGCTCTCCCTTATAAGACTCTCTAACACAGTGCCGTCATCTCTGGAAAGCTGACAGCGTAAAGTGGAAAAATTCAGACGTTCATCGCTCATATCAGATCAACACCGCATTTAAGGTCATATAGCCACCGTATAAATTTATCCTTGACCTCACCCTTAATCAGATATCCGTGCTGGGGGGCTATTATATCTATGTCGTATGATTCAATGTACTTAATCCATTTCCTCAGAGCCTTATTGCACGACATGTACCTTGTGTGAAACGGCTCAATGCAGGGTAAGAACTCTTCAAAATCCTCAATAAAAAGTGAGTTACCGGAACATGGTAAAACGGAGGCTCCGATGTCACCGGTAAAAAGGATTTTAGAAACGCTGTCGTAGTAATTAAATTGCCCGCACGAGTGCAGAAAATGAGCAGGGATTAGTGTTATTTTGAAATCATTGTTTATTATAATTTCTGTATCGCCATCATTTATTCCAATTATATTTTTTGTGTTTCTGATTTCGTAATGAGGAATAAACCTGACCCAGAGTTTTGATATATAGATTTTTGCGTTTGTTACTTTTTCCCATACGCTTAAGCCCCCGTTTACGTCCGGGTCCTGATGGGAGAGCAGTATGGCCTTTATGTTTTCCATTTTTGTGTATTTAAGCACTCTGGCTACCAGTACAGGAAACAGCGTAAAACCGCCTGGATCCATAAGGATAGCCGTATCGTTATGTACTATCATGTACTGATTTGACGGGACACTTTTTTCATCAGGTGAATCAGCAAACCCCAAAAGAATATACTTGTGATCTGCTCTGTCATAAAGCACTGTATCCATTCATCCTCCTTGCTTTTTGCTAAGCAACCGGCTAATTATAAAGTGTTCCTGTGTTGTGTTGCAAGTACCGCTTGAGCCACCGGTTATTTAGCCGCTGCTTCTATGAAAAAACCGATATTGATTCTTTCCGTGTTCTTTTGCTCTGTACATGGCTATATCTGCCTTTTTTAGAAGGGTTTCCTCTGTATCGCCGTCTGCCGGAAATAAAGATATGCCTATGCTTGCCCCTGTTTTGCAGCATTTTCTGTTGATAAGGTATGGGCTCCCTAAAGAGTGAATTATCTTTGCCGCAACCACATCTGTATCGTCAGGGGCAGATAAATTTATAAGGAGTATTGCAAACTCATCACCCCCAAGGCGTGCTGCAGTGTCTGATTCCCTTATACATTCGCTTAATCTTTTTGCTGCCTCACGCAACAACATATCCCCGCCGTCATGGCCCATATTGTCATTTACACTTTTGAAATCGTCTAAATCTATCACAAGCACCGCCATAGTGTGATTGCTGCGTCTTGCCGCTTTGAGGGATTGCGCAAAGCGGTCAAAAAACAAGGCACGGTTGGGCAGACCAGTTAAACAATCGTAGTGGGCTAACTTCTTGAGTTTATTTTCCATGTTGTGCTTGTAAAGTGCCATTTCTATTGCGGCCATTAGTTCTCTTTCGTGAAATGGCTTCAGTATATAGCCAAACGGCTCGGTAATTTTAGCTCGGTTGAGCATTTCCTCATCAGCATACGCAGTCAGGTATAAGACAGGGATGTCAAATTCTTGTTTTATTATATTGGCAGTTTCTATACCGTCCAAAGCTCCCTCAAGCATTATATCCATAAGAACAAGCTCAGGTTTCGTTTGGTCTAAGCTCCTTAGCGCCTCCTGCCCTGTAGGCACAGTCTCTGTAACATGATAGCCAAGTGACTCAAGGCTGCTCTTGATGTCCATTGCCACTATCGTTACATCCTCTACAACAAGAATCTTCTTTCTTTGTAATATTTCAACATCTGCTGACATACTATTATTATAACATTAAGAATTATGTTAAAATTAAAGTGTGGTATGTTTGGTAAGCAAATTGAAGGGTTAAATGTCAGATAATACCGGTAAGAAGCGGATAAAGCACGATTTAACCGTGCTATATGTCGAGGATGACGATGTCACAAGAGTCTCGCTTATCAACTATTTAGAGAGAAATGTTAAGACTCTGCACGTGGCTGTTAACGGCATGGAGGGGCTTTCACTGTGCGAAAGCTGTGAGCCTGATTTAATAATCACCGATATCAGGATGCCATTTATGGATGGACTTACGATGTCTAAAGCCATAAAAGAAAAAAACCCGTCTTTGCCGATAATTGTTACAACGTCACATAACGATGTCCATCTTCTCCTTTCCGCTATAGAAATAGGAATTGATAAGTATATTGTCAAACCTATAAAATTTGAGCAGCTTGGTGCTGCACTCAGCAGTTGTGCTAACTCACTCTATCAAAAACAGCAAATTGTAAGATTAAACGAAGACCTGCAAAAAAACATTAATAGATTAAGTGAAAAGACACTGTATCTGGACAGTATTTTGCGTTCCTCATCGGATGTTGGCATTGTGGCTATGGATCTGGACTTTTGTATAAGATACTTTAGCCCTGCAGCAGAAAAACTCCTCGGAGTGAAAATCGAAAGAGCCATGGGATTTCCTATCCCTGAACTTTTTCAGAAGCAGGGGTTAAAGCCATCTTTTTTAGATGAGGCCGCAGCCTCGATAACAGAAAACTCAGATTATATATTTCCAATAAATACCAAAGTTACAAACAAACCATATCTTCTTGAATGCAGGCTTTCGGGGATATGGGAAAAACATTCAGAACTGGCAGGCTTTGTGCTTACAATTCATGACATCACAGAGCGGCATAAAAGAGAGGAACTCATAAAGGCATCACTTAGAGAAAAAGAGGTTCTGCTCAGAGAGGTCCATCACAGGGTAAAAAACAACATGCAGATAATTTCAAGTCTCATGCGGCTTCAATCCAGGTATATCGCCGATGAAAAACTTGTTGCTATTTTTAAAGACAGCGAAAACCGCATCAAATCTATGGCACTTGTTCACGAAAAACTCTATAAAACCGCTGACATGGCCAGAGTGGATTTCGCTGCCTATGTTAAAAGTTTAGCTTATGGGCTCTACAGCTCATACGTAGTTTCCGGCAGCGTCTCTCTTAGCGTCGATATTGGCGATGTTACACTGGGCATTGACGTTGCTATTCCATGCGGACTGGTTATTAATGAGCTGATTTCTAATTCTCTTAAATACGCTTTTAAATCCGGTACCGGAGGTGAGGTGTCAGTATCACTGCGGGAAACCGAGGATGGTTATTTCGAGTTAGCCGTAAAGGACAACGGAGAGGGAATACCGGAGAGCTTAGATTTCAGAAATTCAGACTCTCTCGGCTTACAGCTTGTGGTAAGCCTCTCTGAGGATCAACTTCACGGCTCAATCTCTTTAAACCGGGATAACGGCACCGCATTTACTATAAAATTCAAGGAATTTACTAATAACCACTTTGATCAAACTCAGCAACCATCGTAAATCGTACTTTATAAGGGATTGAAATATTTCATCAAATGTAAAAATGTGGTGATTTTTTTGTCTTGTCAAACGCTACAGGTGTAAGAAAATTTCTTACTAAATCTCTGTCAAACTCTCTCTCGGAATCAAGTATTATATTAAAAGCCTCATTACTGGTATAAGCCCTCCGGTAAACTTTTTTTGAAGTTAATGCACTATAAGTATCTACAATGGCAGCCATTCTCATAGGGGTTGTGACATCGGCATCCATGAGTCCGTATGGATAACCCGAACCATCCGGTCTTTCATGATGGCCACGGCACATATCCAAAACAACAGACGGCATTTGAGGTTCCTTTTGAAGGAACTCCACACCTTGAGTTACGTGTCTCCTTACAGCCATCAGTTCCTCACCCTCAAGCTTATCGGGTTTGAATGTCAGGTCAAAGGGTACCAGAGCCGTACCGATATCGTACAACAGCCCACCCATTGTCATATTAAAACAAAACTCCTCGTTGAAACCCATTTTATTGGCAAAGATATAAAACAGAGATGCTGATTTAAGGGAATGTACAAAAAGTGTATCTTCGTTTTCTGCAAAGATGTCAAAAACAAAAAGATTACCGTATTCTTTGACAGCGTCAATCAGCAGTTTAGAAGCGATATGCGCTTCGTTGTATGATAGAGGTTTTCCATTTTCTATATGTTTTGATGAGAGTTCCACAAAGTACATGCCGACATTTAGTGCTTGTGTTTTTTGAGGCTCAAGATTTTTCCAGTTGTCTTTCAACATGGAATTTATCCAGGTATTTATCTTACCCAAAAGAAGCCCTATGTTAAAGGGTTTAAGGATATAGTCGCTTGCTCCTGATTTTATAGTATCAATTATGTAATTCTGTTCACTATGGGCGGAAATCATTATTACCGGGGTGTTTTTCAGGGCATCAAAGGTTCGAATCCTCTTCAGAGTCTCTATGCCGTTTATACCAGGCATTTCGATATCAAGCAGCACTATGTCAGGTATGAACTGCAATATTTTGTTAAGGGCGGAATATCCGTCAGCGGCTGTTAATACTGAATGTCCCAACTTTTTTAACTGGAAACTCAAAAGCGTTCTTATGTCCGGGTCATCATCAACAATAAGGATTCTCATAAATACCTCTTAATATATTTCACTTATTATATATCCTTATTAGGGATACTTACAACTCGCACCCTGTCCAGATAGCTTGATAGTTGATGGGTTAGTTCCATGATTAAGCCAGAATTTTTCTCTTTAGCTGCTATCTCCATGCGGTCTCCTATGTCTGTTATCTCGTCACACCCAAAACCTCCGCCAGAGCCCTTCATGCTATGCCCCATTCCTCTTATGGCCTCGAAATCACTCTCCTCCATTGCCTTGTGGATAGCCTTGATGTCTTTCCTTCTGTGTTCCATATAACGAGGCATAAGGTCTGTCAAATCCTCTTCAACCTCAACAATAATCTCACCTGAATCGTTATTTTCTGTCATCGGGCACTTCTCCTTTAGCGTATTGGTTTATTGCTTTTATAAGGGCCGCTTTTTTTATAGGCTTGGTTATGTGGCCGTTACAGCCGGCTTCGATACTCTTTTGATCGTGCTCTTTGAGGGCATGGGCAGTAAGCGCTACAATCGGTGTAGGGTCTGCGCCCTGCTGCAGTTCCCACTGCCTGATTTCACGGGTTGCGGTAAGCCCATCCATCACCGGCATTTCCACATCCATCAACACAAGGTTATACTGACCTGTGATAAATTTACTTACTGCTACTTCGCCGTTTTCTGCTATGTCTATTCTATAAGGCATCCTTTTTAGGTATGTCTGAATGAGCATCCGGTTGTCTTCGATATCCTCAACAAGCAGAATTCTCAATGCTCTGAGTTTATCCTGAGCAGTGGCTGTCTCACAGGTACTAACAGAGGAAACCGCTTTTTTGCTTAAAGCATTGTCAATTGCATCTCTTAAAACCTGTCGTATTATCGGCTTTACCATATATTCGGCTATACCAAGTTCTTTAACTTTTGATAAATCCCCGCTTCGGCTGTCAGAGGTAAGCATCATTACAGTGCTATCCAGTTCGCCAAGTTCATCTTTAATATACTTTGCAACACTGAAGCCGTCCATCTCAGGCATCCTGCAGTCCAACAGTACAAGCTTGTAAGGCTCTCCAGTGTTTCTGGCTTCTCTAAGTTCATTAAGCCCTTGTTGTCCGTTTTCAGATTCTGTCACAACAGCTCCCCAGCTATTAAGCATATCCCTTAATATCATGCGGTTTGTGGCATTATCATCAACTACAAGTGTTTTTATGCCGCTTATGTTTATATCAGAAGATAGCCGGCATTCCATGGGTTGAGTATTGACTTTAAATTCAGCCGTAAAATTAAAGACGCTCCCCTGCCCAACCTCACTTTCAACCCAAATGCGCCCTCCCATCATCTCAACAAGCTTCATAGAGATGCTAAGGCCTAGCCCTGTTCCACCATACTTGCGGGTGGTGGTGGAGTCAGCCTGGGTAAATCTGTCAAAAATCATGTTTAGTTTGTCCTTTGGAATACCTATCCCTGTGTCACTGACTGAAAATTTCAAGATACATCTCTCAAGCGCATCTCCATCTTTTATCAACTCTTCAACAGATACCTCAGCAACTATTTCGCCCTTTTCCGTAAACTTAGCTGCATTACCTATAAGATTAAACATAATCTGGCGTAATCTCACAGGGTCGCCTATGAGTCCAACCGGTACATCATGCCTGATATGACAGGCAAGCTCCAGTCCTTTTTTATGTACCCTGAGGGCCATTACCTCACATATCTTACCCAGAAGCTCTTCGAGATTAAACTCTATAAATTCAAGCTCTATATGGCCGGCTTCTATTTTCGACAAATCCAGTATGTCGTTAATAAGACTGAGAAGGTTTTCCCCGGCTGAGGCAAACACCCTGACATATTTTTTCTGCTCCTCATTTAATGGCGTTTCTGCCAGCAGGTCTGCCATGCCGATGATGGCGTTCATCGGTGTTCTTATTTCGTGGCTCATGCTGGCCAGAAATTCGGTCTTAGCTCTGTTGGCGGCTTCAGCCGATTCCTTGGCCTGGCCTAATTCCTCCGTTTTTATTATCAGTGCATTTTCCAGACGCTTACGCACTATCAATTCGTTGAGGAGTTTTTCATTTATATCACTTAACTCTACAGTTCGCTCCTCTACCTTATGCTCAAGCTCTTCGTGATACTTAATTAGCATTTTCCTCGATTTTCTCAGTCTTTTATTAACCAACAGTAAAAGCACAGTAAACATTACAATTATAATTAAAGAAGCAATTACCAAGTGTATAAATATTTTTTTATCTAAGCCCGCAACCTCTAAAAGCATATGTACATTCCAGCCGTTTTCCTGTATATGAACTGTTTCCATTACGTATGTGACCTCACGCTGGCCTGTGACAACCGAGGGACTGAGTGTTATTATTGTTGTGTTATCGTGAATCACCTCACTTTTAATTGGAAGCGGTAGCAGTGATGCACCTTCGTATTGTTTGCTTTTTCTGATTTCAGACATAACTTTTTCGGGTATTTCCCGCATTGTATAAAAGTTGAGTAATTCATCATTCGATATGAAAATGATACCATTTCCATCAGAAATCAGAAGCTTGCCCTTAATTCCTATCGTTGTGGGTTTTAAAAGATCGATGTTATTTTTAACTACAGCAACACCAATTATTTCATTGCCTTTTCTTACAGGATAAGACACGAAATAGCCTGGTGCCTTAGTCACAGCTCCAAGGGCAACGTATTTTGCCGGCACTCCGGTTATAGCCTTTTTATAGTAGGGTCTGAAAGCATAGTTTTTGCCTACAAACGATTCAGTGGTGTTCCAGTTGCTCGATGCAATAGTTACACCGTCTTTATTTAAAATGTAGGAGACGGATGCGCCGATTGCAGCATTGAATTGCGTGAGATACTTATTGACAGCATCTGCGTTTACAGGACTGGTACATAAGTCTTTTACCAGAACATTCTCCGACAAAAGTAACGAATATACAGAATAGGTCGCAAGTCTGGTTGTCAGGTATGTGTTGTAAACAGTAAGACGATCGTGTACCTCGTCTTTAATATCGTCTATGACCTTATCCTGTGTCCACTTAACTGTAAACCACAACCCTAAAATACTTGCTACCACCATCAGAGCCACAAGAATAAGCAGTGTAGGTTTAAAACCTGATCCGTCAGCCTTGTGATTGTTGTTACTCACCATTACCCCCTTAATGATTACAGCCCAGCCATATTCTAACTTATTTTCTCATTTCTTGTATCCACTTTAGTTATTAGGCTCTGTTTAGGCAGGTCAGGGCTCCTGTAAACCCTGTCAATGATATTTTCTACATAAAGCGTGGATAGATTTTAGTAATTCATATTGAGTGTCATATTTCAATCCTAAACTCACACCATCCATCTCTGTTTCTGACTGACAGTGTGCCTTTCATATTTTTCTCTATTATCACCTTTGACATGTATAACCCCATTCCGGTTCTCTGTGCCTTATCTTTGGTGGTAAAGTATGGCTCAAACACTTTGGTTATAATATCTTTTGAGATTTCACCTCCGTTATCGGAAACAGATACAATTACTTTACCGGTAGCAGCGTCTTTGTATGATTGTACCTTGATGATTCCACCAGTGATATTTCTCTCTTCAAATTTATCTTTAGCGTTAGTCAAGACATTTAAAATTACATTAGTAAACTCATTCTGATAACCTTGTACCGTTAAACTCTCATCTAACTCTTTATTGATTATAATACCCTTATTTATGATATATCCTGATATGAGAGATTCTGCTTTGTTTATCTCATCGGCTACGTTGATTTCTTTTAGAGTTCTCTCCTGGGTATAAAAATTTCTAAAATTATCTATTGTATCTGATAATTTTAGAAGTTCAGACATCGAATTGTTAACATTCTTAGTTATATATGCTTCATCTAACTCGCCATGAATGTATGCATCTTTTATGTCCTGGATAGAAACTCCGATTGCACACAGCGGCTGTCTCCAATGGTGAGAGATGTTTATCAGCAACTCACTCATTGAAATGTACTTAGATTGCTCAAACATCAACTGATCCTTGTCACGGTTTTTTGCTACCTCTTCATCAACTCTTTTTTGTAAGTTCACGTTTATTGTCTTTATTTCATCTTCTATTTGTTTGCGTTGTGTTATGTCTCTTATAAATGAAAACATTACGTTATCGCTTTTAATAAAATTAACACTTACTTCAACATCTATAATCCCGCCATTTTTACATCTGTGTTTAGATTCAAATCTATCAACCCCTGTTTCCATTATTTTCATTATTCGTTTTTCTATTTCTTCAGGAGTCTCTATCACTTCAATATCGGCTACTCCCTTTTGTAACAACTCTTGTTGTGTGTATCCTGTCATATTACAATATGCTTCATTTGCCTGTATCAGATTTCCTTCTTTGTCCAGTATCCAAAACCCTTCAATAGTGTTGGCTAAAATTGTTTTGCTTTGCTCTTCTAACCGTATTCTTTCCGTGTTTGTTTTTATCAGGTCAGCTTCAAGTATCTTAAAGTCAGTAATGTCACGAGCTGTGGCATAGGTGATTCCCTCCTTTGCAATATAGCTTGCGTGCCAGGACAGGTAACGAAAGGAACCGTTTTTGCATATGTAGCGATTTTCAAAGTCCAGCGAATAGCCCCTTTGAATCTGCCTTGCCATTTCATCCAATGTAGATTGCTGGTCATCAGGATGAACGAAATCAATAAATGGCTTTGACAAAAGTTCCGACTCGGAATAACCTAAAACCTTTGTGCAGGCAGGGTTTATACTTTTAAAGGCTCCATTTGGATCGGCTATCACCATCAAATCATCGGAGCTGTTAAAAAATTTGTGGAACTGCTCACGCTCTTGTTCTATCTTTTTACGCGCGGTTATATCCTGAAGCAGGGCTACACAATAATCAATAGCGCCGTCGTCTCTGCGTTTACAATTAACCCACAGCGTTGTGTATATGACAGAACCGTCCTTGCGGATAAAACGTTTGTCCAGACTGTAGCCGTCCATCTCACCTGCAAGCACGCGGTTAAACTGTGTTACGTCTGATTCAAGATCGCCAGGGTGCGTGATTTCAGCCCACGTCATAACACTTAACTCATCCTTAGAATAGCCAAGCATCCTGCATACCTCGTTGTTTACTTCTATCCAACCCTTTGTCGGGGAGGTTATTGCTGTTCCAATTGTGCTAAATTTAAAGGCAGTGTGGAATTGCTCTTCTTTCTCTAATGCGTTCCTCTCTAAAACACTACGCTCATATATTTGCCCTATTAAATCTGCGGCTAATAATATGTGATTTTTTGCAGCTCTAACAATATACTCAGGTCTGGCCTCATATTCACTTGAAATCTCTGTCAGTGTTTCTTTATTAATGTGATATTTATTGGCTAATTCACAAAGAGTCATATCATCTGACGGTGGTGAGCCATATCCGCAATTTATTGAGCCGATAACTTTTCCAAATGCTTTTATTGGAACCGCATAGATGTTTATTCCACCCTCACATGGCTTTAAATCATAAGGTGCCCCTGTTTCAATTGTAATTTTTGAGGCATTACTCCAACATGACCGGTGACACAACCATTTACCGCAAGCAAGGGCTTCTGCATTATCAGAAGTACCGCAGAGTTCTCTTGATGCCCTGTCCATTAATTTACAGTAACCGGATGAAAAAAGAGCTATTGCGTAACTGCCATCCACTTCATAAATTGCCGCTGATGTCTCAAGTAAATCAAGATAACCTTTTGCTATTCGTTCTAAAGTACCTTTGCCTACCGTATCAAGCAAGTCTCTGCATTTGTTTAACTCAGTCATGTCTCCCTATGATTTATAATTGCTTAAAATGTTCATTTCTGTGTTGCTCATTGTTTAGTATCGCCACTGTCAGGTTTATAAACATCCAGACTTATCACAAACTCTGCTCCATCATCCACATTTCTAACCGTCAAACTACCGCCCATATTAGTCTCTATAATAGTTTTTGACATGTAAAGCCCAATCCCGGTTCCATCGATTCCTTTAGTTGTATAATAGGGTTCAAAGATTTTCCTTGTCAAATCATCAGGAATCCCTCCACCATTATCCCTAATTGAGACTATGATTTTTGATTTGTCTTCATTATTGCCAATACTTATTAATATGCTCCCTTTGATTTCAAAATCAAATTTCTTTCTTGCCACGATTGCATCTTTTGAGTTATTTAAAATATTGAGCATAACCTGTTTAAACTCATTAGGGTAACCCTCCGTAAGCAATAATGCATCCTGGCCGGTTTCCACAGAAACATGTATTTCACTTTTACGGAAAACGTGTGCAAACATTGACAGCAGCTCTTCAATGTTTATTTTTATATCGAACAGGATTTTTTCCTTTGAAGGTACAAAGAAGTTTCTGAAATCATCGATAGTTTTTGACATAAAGTTGATTTGCTTCATCGTTGAACCGATTATGTTATCTATATATTTATCATCAACTTCACCATAGGTATAAGCATCCTTTAAATCCTGTATGGTTATCCCTACAGCGTTTAGCGGCTGCTTCCACTGATGCGCTACCAATCCAATCATCTCACCCATTGCTGCCATCTTGCTTTGCTGAATGAGCAGCCGCTCCTGTTGCAGGTTCTTTAGAACCTCCTCCTGCAGATGCAGTTTTTCCTCCGCCGAGGAGGTAATCATGTTGGCAAAGGTGTCCATGAAGCCGAGGATGTGCTGGATTTGCTCCTCAGGCACAACGGGGACCTCCTTCAACGCGTCAAGGTACTGGGCCTCATCAAACCCAAATTCCATCGCCTGACGGCGGAAAAACTCCTCATCCGGCTGAGTGCGCAGAAACTGTCCGGTGAACAGGTTGGCCATATGTCTGCCGCCAACGATTATGGGTGCTGCCGCGTCAGTCAGTCCGTTACGGCAGTTGTAGATGGCGACTTTTTTGCCCTGCTGCATGCTAAGAGCAAGCGATGTGTCGCTTTCTATACAGCGCGCGCAAGCTTTCTCGTTGATTCTATGAAACCCGGTACATAGACGCTGCCACGGCGTTGATGCGAGTACCTTACCCTCAAGGTCTATAATAGCGGCAGGTATTCCGATGATATTTGTGAAATTCAGTAAAATGTGCTCCAGACTGCGCAGGTCAATTAATGTCGCAAGCGGAGAATCATCTGTAAGCAGCGGTACTTCACCCTTTGGTCCGTTCCTATAAATATCGCTTATGGTAGTGGAGGCTGCCATCAATTGGTTTATACCCATCTGCTCGGTCAGATCCGTGACAGCACCGACGTAACCAGCATGGTTACCTTGCTTGTCGCTATATGCGTGAGCCATTACGTAGGCCCATATGATTCTGCCGTCTGTGTTTTTAAATCTATGTATAGACTTGAAACTCCCAAGGGTTGACACTGCCCTGCGCCACTGCTCCATTACAAGGCTTAAGTCGTCCGGATGGATGGCCTTTATCCAGCCATCGCCAAGGGATTCCTCCATTGTCATGCCGGTCAAATCGCACCATCGCTCATTTACATATAATGCCTGCCCTTTGGCGTCCGATTGGAAGATGCCGACGGGTGCAACAGTGGCTAATGTTTTAAAGAGTTCTTCGCTTTTTCTTAGTTCCTCTTCAGCCATTTGCCGGGAGGCTATCTCTACCCGGAGAGACTCCTCGTTTCTTTTAAGCTCTGTTATGTCGGTAGTGATACCACATACACCGCAGACTTGTTTGCTTGCATCAAAGATTGGAAACTTTGTTGAGAGATATACATGAATTACGTTGTCTTCACCTGGTGCGGTTTCGACAGACTGCACCGGTTTTAAGCTGGTTAAAGCATCGTTATCGCTTTGCCGGCAAGCGTCGGCTACATCTGCAGGAGACAGATCATAGTCGGTCTTCCCGATAACCTCCGCCCTTGTGATGTTACAGAGTTTCTCAAACTGGCTGTTTACGAGAAGAAACTTTCCTTCTGTGTCCTTTAAAAATATCATATTGGGCGAATTGTCAATTATAGCAAGGAGCTGTTGTCCGGCCTCCAACGCCTGATTCTCCGCTTCTTTTCTCTTTGTAATATCCTGATGAATTGCAACCCACACCGTCCCGTAGTTGTTATGCTTAAATGTAGAGATAACAACCTGACACCAAAACCGTATACCATCCTTTTTTGTATGCAAGACTTCACCTTGCCAACTACCGGTTTCTTTTATTGTCGTTTGTATTTGAGCTGCCATCTCTTTGGGCGATAAATCAGCAGGAGCGTGGACTATGGAAATATCGCTGCCAATCATCTCGCCTTCTGCGTAGCCAAACATACTGTTAAACTTCGGGTTAGCAAAGATAATAGTGCTATCGCAGGCTTTTACGAGCACTACTCCTTCCTCCATGTTTGTCATTATTTCGCCCTGAAGACTAAGCTCCGCCTCCATGCGCTTACGCTCGGTGATGTCCTCGGCAGTGCCTATAACCGCCTCTATTACACCCTCTTTATAGACAGGTGCGGCACTAAAACTGATAATCCTCTTACTCTGATCTTTTCGGATTAATTCCACCTCGTATTGCGATACCGTTTCACCATGCACGGAGACTTTGACAAATTGCTCGTTTATCATGGGCAGTGTATCAGGCGCAAATAAAACAGAAAACGGCATACCGATTGATTCATCCATCGTATAACCCGTTAATTCAATGCCTTTGTTATTGGACAGTGTAAATCGCCCTTCAAGATCAACAGAGTATATTGCGTTTGTGGAATTGTCTATGATTCTTCGCAGGAAATCTTTTGTCTGTAACAGCTCCTCCTCGGCTTTCCTTCGTTGAGTTGTATCGAGAAGCACCTCCATCTTCTATCTGCTCCCATCAGAATTATATGTCTTCTTGTCTGTAAAAGCTTTCTCAGCATTCAACATCATAATATTACCCACACATCCTCCAATTATTTCGTTACGCACCTAAACTAAGCAGGATTTTACCAAATGAACACAGACAGAGTCCATCACTTTATACAAGGCATTTTTATCTCAAAACGAGTATATTTTTCAACAACAGACACCAAAGATATTGTTCCTTTGTGTTTTTCAACGACTCTCTTTACGCTGTAGAGCCCAAGGCCTGTGCCTTTTACGCTTTCCGGAGTCTGGAAATATTCCTCAAATATTTTGTCATGGTAGCATTGTGCAATGCCTCTGCCATCGTCCTCTACAGACAAAAACACCTCGTTGCCGATTCTTTGCAGCTTTATTTTTATTAGTTTATTTGCGTACTTTACGGCATTGCTAATAAGATTTTCTGTCATTGTTTTAACCTGATAATAATCACCTATGATAGAAACCGGCATCTCATCAAGTGGTCGCAGTGCGGTATCGTCGTTAACAATCAGCTCAATGCCGCGTCTTTCCATCTCCGGGATAAAAACATTTAAAACAGATGCAAGGAGCTCATTAAATTTTAACTCCTTTGGATTAAATGCCATAAGGGTGTTTTTATTTTTAAGAGAATGGGAGGTTGTCTCTATCACATTTAAAATATCTCCGGAGGCGCCACTTATGATTTTCAGAATATCTGTTTTTTCTTTATCAGTTTTGGCTTTACCCTCAAGATACCTGTTAGAGTACCCCTTTATGGCAATCACCGGAGTTTTAAGGTCGTGTAAGAGGACTGAAATAAAACTTTCCCTCTGATTATTAAGATTTTCCTCGTAAAGTTTTTTTTCAGTTATGTCCGTAAAAGCCAAAACAGAGCCTTCAAGAGCGCCTGTTTCATTTATTATTGGCGATATACGGCCGTTAATATAAATCATGTCCCCTGTTTTTGATACAACAACCATCTCTTTTATATCAGGCTTGAAACTATGTGTACAAACAGCACCTGCATTACTGTGTCCCTCTAATTTCAAAACATCATTTATATGTTTACCGAGGGCTGTCTCCTGAGTATAGCCTGTCAGTTTTGTTGCCACAGGGTTTATAAACTCAATGCAACCCTCTCTGTCAGTGGCTATGATTGCATCTCCAATACTCATTAACACCGTGGAGAGCCATCGCTGATTTTCCTTGAGACGGCTTTGAAGCTTGTGCTTGTAAAGGGCAATTTCTATAGTTGTGCGGAGTTCCGTCTCTTCAAAGGGTTTCAGTATATATCCAAACGGTTCGGTAATTTTAGCACGCTCAAGTATTTGTTCATCGGCATAAGCGGTAAGGTATATAACCGGAATATCAAATCTGAGCTTTATAGCATCAGCGGTTTCGATACCATCCAGAGGGCCGTTAAGCATTATATCCATAAGAACCAGGTCGGGTTTGCTATGGTTTAAGCTCTCAAGAGCCTCCTGCCCTGTTGCTACAGCGGCAGTAATTTCATAGCCAATTAACTCAAGACACTTTTTAATGTCCTTTGCTATTATTGCTTCATCTTCTACAACAAGTATCTTCTTTTTCAGCATATCTGGTTAAAAATATCCTTATCTAATTGTCAATTGAGAAACACTTTTAGGGGGGTCTGCACCTGAGATAACCTCAGCACTCACCTGCTTACACCTCACTGTGGCTGTTTCTAACCCCCTGCCTGCACTTAATATAATAACATTTATTCAAATTTTTTTCCTTATCAGCTAACAGGTTAAAATACGAGAATTTGCACAATTCACGTTTATGGTATAATAGTTGGGAGCTGAGCAAATAAAAAGAGAGGGGGAAATGTTATGTCTAAGACAGGTGATATTTTTCAGGGTGGTGACTGGAAGGGGGAAAAGCATGTTCCTGTTATAGAGTGTGCTGATGCGGTTAGTGCCGATGAGCTCTTTGATGTAAAGGTATCTGTCGGAAAAGAAATAGGCCATCCAAACACCACTGAACACCACATAAGGTGGATACAGTTGTTTTTTAAGCCAACGGATGGAAAATTCGCTTACCAGATAGGTAACTTTGAATTTACCGCACACGGCGAATCAAGCGAGGGCGCAAACGCCGGCCCTGTCTATACCAACCACACAATAACCGCCTCCATGAAAACTAAAAAATCAGGAACTCTTATTGCCACAAGCTTTTGTAATATTCACGGTTTCTGGGAAAATTCAAAAGACATCACTGTTAAATAGTTGATACTAACTGTAGGGGCGAATAATTTTCGCCCCTGCTTTAATGAAGGCCAGAAAAAAACTTCTTTTTAAGAGGGAAATTTTTGCCGGACTTCTGATAGATTTTTCCTGGTCTTTCCCTAAGTTTTGTATTCATACACCTCACAAACCCAATATACACGCCACTGGCACGATAATTGCAACCCCCCAATTAGTGATTAGCATAAGGCTGACGCTGGATATAAAATCTAAGGATAGATAGGGGGTGGAGTTATGGCCTTTGTAATTAACACAAACATAGTTTCTATTAATGCACAGCGGAATTTGAATAAAACTCAGGGACCTTTGCAAAGTGCAATGAAAAAATTATCATCCGGTTTGAGGATAAACTCTTCTGCCGACGATGCCGCAGGCCTTGCAATAGCAACTAGAATGGACACTCAGATTCGGGGCTTAACTGTATCGGAACGAAACGCTAACGATGGACTTTCAATGGTTCAGACTGCCGAGGGCTCTATGTCAGAGATAATAAATAATCTTCAGAGAATACGAGAGCTTGGAGTTCAGGCAATGAGCGGACAATATAGTGTAACTGATGTGGCAAACATGCAGAAAGAGGTCAACGTACTTGTTGAGGAGATAGGCAGAATATCAGAGCAAACCAAATTTAATGGCCAACGTTTACTGGATGGCCACTTTCACACCAAACTTCAGACAAGTTTTGCGGCCAGTGATTCTCGTATACAAATTTCTATCGGCTCAATGAACACAGATGCCTTAGGAGGCAATATATTTACATCAAAAGGTAAAAATGGTCCTATGCTATTTCTGAAAGATATTCATACAGCTACCACTGTCGGGGTAAACGGCTCAGGTGACGGATCATTTGTACAAGGAACATCAACGCCTTTTCCGCCTAATTATAGTTTTACAGCCAGCAGCACTATTGCTTATACCGGCGTCGCATCGTTTCAGGTGGCTGATTCAACTAGTTTGACAGGTTTCAGGTCTCAGGCGTCAAACTCTATAGCCATTATTGACACAGCGCTGACTTACGTAACAAGTTCAATGGCTGAGATGGGTGCTAAGGCTAATCAACTTGACGCCAATATCAGAAATATAGAGAACGTGCTTGAGACGACACAATCAGCAAAGTCAAGGATAATGGATGCTGATTTTGCAGCAGAAACGGCAAACCTTACCAAATCAATGATTTTACAGCAGTCCGGCATATCGGTACTTGCTCAGGCCAACTCTCAGCCTCAAGCTGTGCTTGCACTGCTTAAATAAAAAATCTAAGGATAGATAGGGGGTGGACTTATGGCCTTTGTAATTAACACAAACATAGTTTCTATTAATGCACAGCGGAATCTGAATAAAACTCAGGGACCTTTGCAGCAAGCAATGAAAAAGCTATCATCCGGCTTGAGGATAAACTCTTCTGCTGACGATGCCGCAGGACTTGCCATAGCAACGAGAATGGACACTCAGGTACGTGGTTTAATGGTATCGGAAAGAAACGCTAATGATGGTCTTTCAATGGTTCAGACTGCTGAGGGTTCTATGTCAGAGATAATAAATAATCTTCAGAGGATACGAGAGCTTGGAGTGCAGGCAATGAGCGGACAGTACGGAGTAACCGATGTTGCGAACATGCAAAAGGAGGTCAACGTCCTTGTTGAGGAGGTAGGCAGAATATCTGAACAGACCAAGTTTAACGGCCAGCGCTTGCTTGACGGCCACTTTCACACCAAACTTCAGACAAGTTTTTCAGCCAGCGATTCTCGTATACAAATTTCTATCGGCTCGTTGAACACGGATGCCTTAGGCGGTAAAGTATTTTCACAAAACGGTAAAAATGGTCCTATTATGTTTTTAAAAGATATTCATACTGCTACCACTGTCGGGGTAAACGGCGCAGGTGATGGTGCATTTGTACAAGGAACGTCCGCACCTTTTCCGCCTAATTATAGTTTTACAGCCAGCAGCACTATTGCTTATACCGGCCTTGCATCGTTTCAGGTAGCTGATTCAAGCAGTTTGACAGGTTTCAGGTCTCAGGCATCAAACTCTATAGCCATTGTTGACACTGCACTGACTTATGTAACAAGTTCAATGGCTGAGATGGGTGCCAAAGCTAATCAACTTGACGCCAATATCAGAAACATAGAGAACGTGCTTGAGACGACACAATCAGCAAAGTCAAGGATAATGGATGCTGATTTTGCAGCAGAAACAGCAAACCTTACCAAATCAATGATTTTACAGCAGTCCGGCATATCGGTACTTGCTCAGGCGAATTCGCAACCGCAAGCTGTGCTTGCACTGCTTAAATAGAAAATTCAGAATAAGGATTTTTTCCGCAGATTGCGCAGATTTTCACAGATTTATATCTGTGTTCATCTGCGTAATCTGCGGACTAATCTCTTTCAGAGCTCTTCTATCTGTAATCTGCCTTTAAATTGAAGAAATAATAAAAAACGCCTATCATAAAGCCAAGAGCGAATTTGCCCTGCATACGGCTTTTCATACTGGATGGTGAAAACAGCAGAGGTAAATGTCTTGCCCCGTTTATTATCAGCATAGAGTATATCAGCGGGTGGTATCTTTTTCTGAGACCCGCCACAGACTTGCCTACGGCAATCGGCTTATTCAAATTGTTAACAACAAACGGCGGGTGCATGTATTTTAGTCTGTCAGACTTGTAAAATTTTTTGCCTGAGGCAAGGTAGCGAACAACAAATTCAACATCCTCCTGCCCTGTGATTGATGAGACAAAACCGTGCAGTTTGCGTAAAACCTCAGTTGTATAGGCCATACAACGGCTGGTTGGAAAGTATGGCTCATGGTAGCAGTATTTCTCTTTCCAAAGGCAAAAGGAGGCGCTGCCGTGGGGTATTACTGCGTCAGCTCCAGTGCGTGTAAATTCATCTATAAGAGTTGTAAGAAAGTCATTGCCGATTAATACGGTATCGTCATCCAAAAGCAGGCAGAGCCGCCCTTTGACCTTACTTAGAGCAAAGTTCCTGGCGTAGCCCATCATGCCGTAGTGCGCACTGAGACTGTGGTATGAAACGTTTATTTTGCCTTTAAATTTATTGTATGTGTCAAACCCCTCTTTAGTGCCCCCTCTGTCTTCAACCAATAGTACCTCATATCGGCTCTTTGGCAAGTCCTGCTCCGTAAGACAATACAGTATGCCCTCCAATAAGTCTATACGGCCGTAAAAATTTATCACACAAGAAATATCATACTCATTTTTAATAGAATTAATAACAGCATCCCCTTCCATTTTAAGAGGAAACAGCCTGTTAAAAAATTTTAATACCGTAGTCCTTATATCCAATAGTTAGTCTTTCTGTGTTTAGCGCGGAATATGCTGAATATATTTTATTAGTGTGTCCACTATCCTAAAAATAAATTCGCTTGTTACGGCATTACCTAATGCACTAGCGGTTAGGCTTACAAGCAAAGGTAGTTCAATATCTTTGATTAGATTGAAAGGCACACTATGACTAATCTCTTTTTCTACAACCTCTACATAAGAACTATAATCAGCCCTCAGAATTTGTTCTGGTACATGGATATTAGAAATTTGTTTCTTTATATCTTCTAAAGACTTATTTGTCGTAAGAACATTAACCACATCGCATGTTACAGTCCTAACCTGCTCTTCATCGTAATAAAACTCACTTGTTTTATCCATTCCTCGTTCATAATAGCAGTTAATGAATGATCTTATAGCCGCCGTTTCAGCTTTAAAACTTAAATTGTCTTTATTCTCTAACATACTAAGCACTACAAGATGAGGGTGCTGTAGATTTGTAACCGTTTTACCAGCCAAAATGTCACTAAACTGAGCCTTATACTCTATGCTGTTGTAAATGGCACCCCTCTTGCGGTAGAATCCAACCTCTAACTTCTTTTCAAAAAAAACACTGAACTTACCTTCAAAAAAATTATTCAGTAAGGATTTCAGCGTTTCAGAAAACTTAAAAAGTATGTCTTGTTTAAGTGAATCGTTTTCGTAGTTGCCTATAACTTCAAAAAAATCAGATAGTAACTTAACAGCCTCAGTATCAATGTCACATCCCCTGCCTTTAATTATTAAAGAATAGGCCATTACCGATAGTAATCTAACTGAATAGCGTTTTATATCTTGTTCGAGGCATTGTTTCTTGACTACACCACCTAAATATGGCATGATTGTTTTAAAGTAAAGTTCGTGTTTACCCAAAAAACCACACTGAAAATCAAACAAGTCACAAAACACCTCCTCTAAAAAACTTGTATAACGTTTGTCTATATCACTCAAGTCTATAAACTTGTTCTCATCACCCTGGTGTAACAAAATTAAATGCCCAATTTCATGAAATAAACCAAAATATTTTTCTACACAAAAGGCTGTATCTATTGGAATGCTCAAAGTGTCATAAAAATGAGCATAGTTGTTCTGCCTGCCAATTTTAACAAAGCCTTCCCATTTTCCATCAATGCCACAAACACTAAAAACGTTATCAATTATGTCCTTACAAAACATTTTTAATGCCTTTAGGAGCCTCTGCTTCCCGCCTTTGTATGAAGAGAAGTCCTCTGAGCCCTCTTGTAAGAAAAGACCTGCAAGACGTTGGTAACAGCCAATTCTGATCAATTCTGGCATGTTTTCAAGATATTTCAGTGAGATTTCTTTGTTATTATCGCCAACGTCTAAAGAATTAAATGCTTCCCTCTTCAGCTTCACCACATAGTCAGCCATATCCTCAACAGAATCAAATAACAATTCATTTCTCAGATATTGGTTAAATGTGTAAACAGTGCTTACAATAGTTTCATCAAGAGGTTGGTCAAGCCGCTTTAGGGTCTTTACGTCAGAGGAGTTAATATTTATGGTATCAGGTGAAAAAATTTTACTTACTTTAGTATCCTCAGGAAAACCGGAGACGCCGCATAGTTGAACATTTGTTTTGAAAATTGAATTACTATTCTCCTTGCGGAAGTCAAGCAATGCTTTGACAAAATCACCCCATTTAAATTTGACTATTTCTATCACAAAGTCATACATGCCAAGGATAAACAGTTTCTCTTCGTTTTTTAATTTAATTCCTTTTCCATCAAAGATACCAATAAGAGAAGTCCATAACATTTGCATATCAGATGGCCTGCAAGCAACAAACACCGATGGATATATCTTTTTATCATGGTTGTCTAGTTTATTTAGTTCAGCAGCCATATTTAGACTTGTAATAACCCTGTAATTCACACCGATTAAGGAGAAGGACTTTATAAAAAGTGAGCTGTAATCACCCGAATCAGAAATATTACCAGCAAAGTCCTGTGCTTTACAGATTAATTGTGAATACACTTTATCATAGCTATCTATCGGATAAAGCAAAATAAATTCATTCCAGCCAAAAGTTCCGAAACAGAAGACGTCCTTTATATCGTCACTAATCTGACTGTAAAACGCCTGCTCTATTTCGTTGGGTCCTTTGCCGATTAAAAGAGCTGGCTCTAATTTAATGATATTTATGCCTATTATAGGCATTTTGGAAAACCTTCTATCCATTTCTTCTAAGTCATCTGCACCCCACTTGTAACACAACAACTCTGTGCTGTAAGTTATACCATTGATAGTACCTGAACCCAACATATCATGGTCAAGGTTTTCTCTGACGATAACGAAGCATAAATCGTAATCCCCAAATATTTTATAGCAAAACCAAGCATTTATTCTCTTGCTTTTATCTTTGTGATGTATAAGGCTATCTAAATAATCTTCATAATCTTCATAAACAGGCTTCTCGTACCCAACAACTGTTTTTAAGAGTATTATCCGGACAGCAACACTACCCACAATATGACCTGAACTATCCACCAAGCCCTCCCCACCCTGTTCTTCATAAAATAAAACAGCGCCTCGTTTGGTACAAACTTTTGCGAGGCACTGCTAAAAAAAACTCTATGTTCTATAGCATCTAACAGCTTTTTCTAATCAAAGCAAAATATATTCATAACCTTATCTTTTTCTTTCACCAAACCGTCAAGTATTTCAAACACATCCTGCTCCATATATGCCTCTCGCTGTCCACATATACTATCAGGTCCAGAATCACCCACTCTTTCATCCTCATTCCTCAAAGCAACCGTGTTAAATCCAAAAGGGCTTCTCCATTCTTTATCTGTATTGCCCATATCTCAAAACCTCCTCTATTTAAAATATTCTCCATATCCCATCATTCCCACGAAAACACCAAAACGTGCCAGCGTGTGGCACGTTAACATATTAGCCACGACAATGTCAATTAAAAATCTCATTAACACACTAAAATAAAAATTTATGCTTTATCTATAATATCATAACTTAAGCACAAACTGTGTAAGCAGGGATAATTTATAAAATCCTTATTGAGTAAGGTTTTCAGAATTCTAAGAAGGTGGGTTGACATGTTTTTTAAAGTGGAAAAAAGGGCTGGAATCCAACTTACGAGCTGGATTCCAGCCCTTTTTTTTTAGTGAAGTTAACTAAAAAGGCAATTTCAAAAATCTTATCAACATCCCCTATGCAACCTTTATACCGAGTAGCCTTCATAGAGGTACTCTAAGATAAGGGAAGTTTGTCATAGAAGTGAGTCTATGCGGATCGTTATAGATGTCATTCAAAGCAGTGCAAAGTGTGTCTTCAAGTCTGTCAATGGATTGAAAAGCGGTATTATGAAGATACTTTTCTCTGACCTCTTCC